>JBAZXC010000002.1 GCA_041660065.1 Parcubacteria group bacterium
CCTCCTGTTTCTGTGATTGTGCCGTTTCCTGTAGCTGTGGTGTCTGTGATGGAGGTGGGGGATGGGGTTTGGGTGGGGAGGGTGGGAGGAGTAATTAAAGGAGCTTCACCAAATGTCATATCAAAAGTTCCATCAGAACTAAGTAGAGCAAGAAATTTTCCAACTACTATTGCATCTGCTATTGCATCATAATATGAATCAAATTCCCCACCTACAATAATTTCCCCATTGGACCGAATAGCAATAGTTTTGATGCCTGCTTGTATACCATATGCCGTATTGATACTAAAATTAAACCCCGTGTCAATTGACCCATCAGAGTTGAGACGCGCAATATAATGTCCTGTTACATCGCCAGTTGATTCGTTGTACGTATCAAATTCTCCACCTATCACTATCTTACCGTCGGGCTGTATGGCCATGGATCTAATGACATTTTCCTGGCCAGCTCCATTTGAGACAGCGTTGAATGTGGGATCAGATGAGCCATCAGAGTTGACGCGTGTTATCCCGTAAAATTCAGATTGACCAGCTCCTGCAATGATAATTTTCCCATCAGACTGAATGACTATGGAATAAACGGGGTAAGGATACCCACTTGGGCTAAAGCTCGAATCATAAGAACCATCAGTGTTAATACGCGTAATACCTCCCGGTCCCTCATAATTATATGTGGAGTAGCTTCCGCCAATGATAATTTTTCCATCATTTTGAATGGCAATGGCATATGTAGAGCCATAATCTGCAATACGAGTAAAGTCATGAGATCCGTCAGAATTGAGACGCTCAATATAATATTGTTCTCCAACAACAATCTTCCCGTCAGACTGGATAGCTACAGAATAAACGGGCCCGTGCTCTGTGCCAGAATCAAAGCTCGTATCAAGTGTGCCATCGCTATTGAGACGGACAACACAGTTTGCCACCGTACCGCTATATGAAGTGAACTCACCTCCAACAATAATTTTTCCATCCGATTGAAGAGCAATGGCATGAATGACGCTGTCTGCCCCCACGCCCGAATCAAAACTTGTATCAAGTGTGCCATCTGTGTTAATGCGGGCAATACGAGCTCTAGCCGTATCATTGTATGTAGTGAAATTTCCACCAATAAGAATTTTTCCATCTGGCTGGATCACTGTTGCATTTACAGTGCCATTTGCCAAACTTGCTGCATATGCCCCATGACTCATGCCAAAAAGAAAAAAGGTGATGAAAATCCATACGACACTTTGTATATATTTTGCAATTTTCATAGACATTTTATTTTTCATCCCATTAACAAATTGAATGTTGCAACTATTTGATCGGGATTAATTTTTATTTTACAGATCAACACGAGCCAGAAGTATCGTTAAATCCTGAGAGAGGTTTTGCCATTCAACTTCCCACATTTCAAAAAAGCAACCGGTCATTTATACTAAACGAGAATCTTTGTTTTTTATTATTGCTTACAGTATATCATACAAGTTTTTTTCTTACATGACAGACTTATCCACAATGACAAAAACTAATCACGAGTGAGTAGCTTTTTCAAAAATATGAATATTACGCCTCCGATTTCCACAGTCCGTGCAAATTGCAATATGCATACGCCGTCACAGATTCTGCTGTAGAATCAAAGATCGCACGCGGTGCGTCACCAGGCGCGAGATATACGGTATATGTTTTATTTTCTATCACGATCTCAATCCATTCGATATAATGATCGGAATCCATCGGATGATCTACTGCGCCAATATTTACCACGATGCCCTCATCCGTGCGTTCAATTACAGGCACATGTTTTTCTGTTGCCGCGTCTTCGACATTTGCGGATAAAAGTTTCATCGGCTGCCCACAACACACCAATTCACCTGCACCGGCATGCTTTACTTCCACGATATTGCCACAAATGGCACATCGATATACCTGATTTCGTTCTGTCATATAATTAATTTAGTTTAATGAAGTTAAAAAGTTATAAAATTCAAAGTTTATAAAGTTAAGGATGTCTTTAATGATACATCAATTCTTATAGCCGGACAACCGCACATACAACTCCCGCATCAGACGTGCATCATCCAAAGCGCTATGCATCTGATACTGATCGAGATCGATCCCAAACTGCGCATAGAATGTTTTCTTTTCTCCGTCAATTTCACGCGCCGGCGTCAGACCCACCGCAAAAAGCATGGAAGCAAAATCAATTGGAATATGATGAATCGGTTCTTTTTCATTACCAAAAAGTTTATGCCAAAATGCCATATCATAATGATTGACCGTTGCCACGAGATGCGGCTCATGACTGCCACAAAAATGTCGAATTCTTTCACGCGCTTCCCCATCAGAAATTTTTGATTCATTCAGATGTGGCTCCACATTCTCTCGCACCCAATCGCTCACATGTGTCGGATCATATACCAACTCAAAATACATCTCCCTCTGTCCATCGAGTGAGATCATCCCGACAGACATGAGCTGATCACGCAAAATATCGTGCCCGGTAAATTCCGCATCAAAAAACACAACATCACGAGAAAACGGCTGAAAGATTGGCTGATCCATAAAGCTACCCTATCAATATTTATACATCCAGTATATCCCATTTATCAGATCATGCCCACACCGTGCACCTACAAAAAAGACTTTTGATAAATTCATGCGTTATGTAAATTTTATGTGTAATGTGCAAATTACTGCTTAATTGATTTAATACAAATATCCTTATTTTCTTTTATATTAAAACATACGCGTTTACTGTCATTTCCGTGAAAATGGAAATCCAGTTTATAAAATTAAATCTATTCCACTAGATTCCCGTTTTCACGGGAATGACAATTGATAAGTGTTTTGTATTAAACATCTAAATCCTCAAGTGACTATCAAGAGCCGGGTTCAGCATGACGCAAATATTAAATAGACTCTTTGATTTTTTATTTTTTATTTTTTATTTTAGACCGTACCCAATCCTTATCATACGTCACACCCATATTTTTTTTGTTGATGAGTGTATTGATAATGTGCCAGCGTCTTTTTTTCTCTTCCCATGAGATTTCGTCCGGCATCTCGCGCGATGCCACTGTGCCGGGTCGCTCCGAATAACATCCGATAAACGCTTTGACAAATCCGACACGTTCCGCAAGTGCAATTGTCTTTTGAAAATCCTCTTCTGTTTCTCCGGGAAATCCCACGATAATATCCGTAGCAAATGTCACGTCAGACACGCGTTCTTTGATTCGATCCGTGAGCGCGATAAAATCGTCCGCAGTATACCAACGATTCATTTTTTTGATGACACTGTCACTGCCCGCCTGCACAGGAAGATGCAATAAGCGATCAATATTTTTGTTTCGCGCAATTACATCGATCAACTCCTCCGAGAAATCCCACGGATTAGAGCTTGTAAATGTCACCGTATCGATTCCTGCTGTTTGTGCCACAGCCTCAAGGAGATATGGGAACAGCGTCGGAATGCGCGTGCGTCCCAAATGATTGACCATGACCGGTTGCACGGCTTGCCCGTTCGGTAAAATATATTCTCCCCGCTCCGTTTCTTTTTTGCTGAGAATGATATCTGCGCCATAAGAATTCACATTTTGCCCCAAAAGCGTGATCGACGTATATCCATCATGTGCCAAATTTTCCACTTCTGCGACGATATCAGCAAACGATCGTGACACTTCTTTACCGCGAGCAAACGGCACGATACAAAATGCGCAATAATTATTGCACCCATTGGAAATCGTCACCCATGCATGTTTCGTATCACTGCGATGCGGCTCGACTTCAAATCCGACTTCCTCGATCGGCATGAGCTCTACGTCGGGGATCCTCTTGGCAATTTTTTTCTTCATCACACCGCTTGGCTCACGTGCCACTGCGCCCACGATGCACCCCGTGAGGATGATCTGACGTTTTCTACTGTTCCTCTCATCCTCTTTGCGCAAATTACGAATATACCCATAAACCTTTTCCTCCGCCATATTGCGGATCATACACGTATTGATCACGACAATATCTGCATCTTGCTCCTGCACCGCATACACATATCCGCGCGCCTCATAGTACCGCCTGATCCGCTCGGAATCTGCGACATTTTGTTGACATCCAAATGTTTTGATATAAAACTTTTTCATAAATAATGATTTCTATAAAAGTCTACCTGTCTACAAATCTACTAATCTACCAGTCTAGAACTCTTGACACTATACACGAATTGCGCTAGAAAGGAAAGACACTTGAAATAATTTATCATAAAAGAGCGTATTAGCTTATAGAATCATTTGCCACATTGCACAATATACTGTATAATTGCAATGTAAAATAAAAACAAATGAAAATAAAACTATGACTGACAATACCAACGCTATTTCCGAAGAGGAAAAAGCACAAAAAATCCAATCTCTGCGCGAAATGATCACTGCCGCAGAACAAACAATCCAGGGCGCCAAAGCCATGCTTCTTCAGATTGAAGGCAAAAAGAAAGTTGGTCGCCATAAGAAAGTAGAAGAGTCCGACAGCAATATCATCCAGGGCACATTTGACGGACAGATCATGATCGGCACCAACGGCAAACAATACCCCGTACCGGCAAACTACGCCTCCAAGTCCAAGCTTGTGGAAGGTGACTTTTTGAAGTTGACCATTGTCCCTGACGGCACATTCATCTACAAACAAATTGGCCCCGTCCCCCGTCAAAACAAGATCGGCGTTGTCGGGCAGGATTCAAGCGGAAACTATTTTGTTGCCGCTGACGGCAGACCATATAAGATTCTCCTCGCATCGATCACCTATTTCAATGCGGAACCGGGTGATGAGGTGGCAATTGTCACGTCACAGGAACCTACTGCACAATGGGCATCGATCGAAGCCGTATTACAGCACACAGGAAATTCCGGTGCTGCACCAGCAATCAACACATTACCACAACAATTCACACAACCCGCTGATACGAAACAAAAGACTGCAACGGAGATCCTTACCGGTAGCACAGAATCAACTCTCGATTCCGGCAGTGATATCGTTGACGAATGGGCGCCGGATATCGACGAGATCGAGAAAGAAATCCGTGCAGAAATGAATCAGTCACAATAAATTTAAAAACAATATTATGGAAAATGTCACAGGGGCGCCACAAATTACGCGCAGAGATTTTTATTTGGTTTCTTTGATCGGCGTGTGTTTTGCGCTTTTTTCTTTGCCGATCATGACAAACCTTGGTCTACCTTTTATCGCAATTTCTGTTCCGTTTGCAGTTGCGCTTGTGATATTTTTTACGATCTTTGCCAATATTGCACTGGCGTGCGCATGGTTCATTGGCAAAAAGATCCCAGTCGTTTTTCAATTTGCCAAATTTGGCGCAGTGGGCGCATTCAATACCTTTTTTGACTGGGGCGTACTCAACCTCCTTATCATTATTACAGGCATTGCCGGTGGCATCGGGTTTTCCCTGTTTAAAAGTATTTCTTTTGTCATGGCGGCGATCGGTGCCTACTTTTGGAATAAATATTGGACATTCAATGCAACAGAAAAAGCCACATCGCAGGAAGTGTTTAAATTCATCGCCGTAAGCGTAAGTGGTTTTCTCATCAATGTCGGACTTGCATCACTCATCGTCTTTATGATGCACACAACAGACATCGAAAAAGCAAAACAAATTGCAAATATCGGTGCCGCGACCGCAACACTTGCATCACTTGTATGGAACTTCTTCGGATACAAGCTTTTTGTGTTCAAAAAATAGTCTAAAACCCGATTAATCTCTTCGGCCTTTCTTTTCATTGATCTGTGATATAATATCCATGTCAGGGTTGTTGTAATTTCCTCATGTAAATATTGCACTATGTCAAAAACACTGTATCGCACATATCGCCCAAAGAATTTTTCCGATGTCTTGGGTCAAGACCACATCGTCCATACACTACAAAACGCTCTCACATCCGGTCGAGTCAGTCACGCCTATCTTTTTACTGGACCACGCGGCACGGGCAAAACCACCATTGCGCGTCTTTTTGCCACCGCAGTCAACGTCACACCACGAAAGAACTTTACACCCGTGGACAAAGATGTCGCCCAGCGGCTGCAGGACGGCACATCACTTGATATCATCGAGATTGATGCTGCATCCAGCACAAGTGTGGAAGGCATCCGCGCGCTCAAAGAAACAATTGGCGTAACGCCCACTGAGGCCAGATACAAAGTCTATATCATCGATGAAGTGCACATGCTTTCCACAAGTGCATTCAACGCTCTCCTCAAAACACTGGAAGAACCGCCGGCACATGTGATATTCATCCTCGCCACAACAGAAATTCACAAAGTCCCGGAAACGATCCTCTCTCGCTGTCAGCGATTTGACTTCGCACGATTCAGTATCAGTGACATCATGACCAAGCTCCGCACGATTGCCAAGGCCGAAAAAGTAAAGATCGATGATGATGCACTGGAAATGATCGCCATTACAGCTAATGGTGGTATGCGCGATGCAGAAAGTCTTCTCGCGCAAGTCTTTGCACTCGAGGACAAAAACGTCACTGCCGCAGAAGTCGCTACGATCCTCGGCACCACAACATCGCAAGATGTCATTGATATGATCCGCGCACTAGTACTGCACGACACAGAACAAGCACTCACGATCATCGACAACACCCAAAAGAACGGCTACAATCTCGAAACATTCATCCGCTCACTCATCGAAAAATTACGCGTCACATTATTTCTCTCCTTGCACACTGACATGGGAACCGACATTCAGCAACTCGTCGCCCTGCCAAAAACAGATATTACCACGCTCGCAGAGATCGCGAGCAAAACTCATGCACGGTCAATTATCATGATCATCGAAGAATGCACCACCGCACTTCAAAAAACCAAAAACACCACCATCCCACAGCTCCCGCTCGAGATTGCGGCAGTGAATATTTGCTTGTTTGACAAAAATGCTCCAAAGACACCCACTACCCCGGTAGCAACACAAAAACAAGAACAAATACCGGAGACATCCGCTCCGGAAAAACACTCTCCGACCATAGCAAAACAATCCACAGAAGCTTCTACAGAGGTCTCTACAGAAACACCCATTGCCCTGTCCACAGAAATGTCCGACCAATGGCGCGCATACATTGCATTGATCGAAGAGATCCACCGTCCAATCGCACAAATTCTCGCAGACTGCACGCTCTGTGCGATTACAGACACATCGATCACGATCACTACGGACCGCGCATTCTATCAAGAGCGCATCATGCAAAACAATCATCGCACGATCATTGAATCCGCCGCCTGCGATTATTTCAAAAAACCCATGCGCATCACTGTCACAGTGGAGAAAAAAGCAGACCAATCATCCTCCGAGATCCTCGCCTATGCCAAGCAACTCATGGGTGGCGCGATCACAGGATGATCAATTTCAAATTTTTCAATGCATTATCATCACCCCACTTGAAAAAAAACTCAGAATAGTATACTGTAAGAAATACGTGCAATTAACACATTGGGCCGTAGCCAAGCGGTAAGGCATCCCGATTGTGATCGGGACATGCGCAGGTTCGAATCTAAACACATTTAAAAATTTCCATGTAGAGTTGGGCCGTAGCCAAGCGGTAAGGCACCGGGTTTTGGTCCCGTCATGCGCAGGTTCGAATCCTGCCGGCCCAACTTTGTATGGAAACACCTATAAAATATTTTGTCTATATTTTAGAGAGTTTGAAAGACTCAAAATTTTATATCGGTCAAACCAACAATCTTCAAAATAGGCTCAAACGACACAATGCCGGTCATGTAAAAGCAACTACTCATAGACGACCATTAAAATTGGTTTATCAGGAGACCTATGCTAGTCGATCAGAGGCTCTAAAAAGAGAAAAATATCTTAAGGATTTAAAGAGTCACACCTATATCAAAAACATTATCCTCGATAGTCGGTAAGGCATCCCGATTGTGATCGGGACATGCGCAGGTTCGAATCCTGCCGGCCCAACAAATAAAAAAAGCCTCACATTATGAGGCTTTTTACAATTGATAAAAATAGAAAAACATTGATTGATAATCATAGATCTTCATCGCTGATTATCTTCCAAGGAAACGCACCGATGCATTCTTGTACCGTGGCAATTTTATCGATAAATTCCGCCACACTCACACCCTCAATGCAAATCATACACCCTTGATGCGCTTGTTCGTTGATATGACGACCATGGCAGTGCCCTGAAAATTCTACAATCTTACAATCAAATCCCGCAGCCCTCGCCGTATTCTCATTAATTGAACCAACTCCCGTATACATGTATTTCCCATTCTTTAGCACAATTTGTGTAACAAAACCCCCAAATATCGTGCATCCATCACCGTCAACCGCTACTTTCTCTTGTTCGACTAGATTTCTCTCATCAGTTGATTCCATGCGCTACTCCTTCCAATTAATTTGAATAAATGACTCATTTTACAATGATCTTTGCATCGATAAAATTGTAGACTACGTAATGTATGTTGTCAATGAAAAAACTTCAAAAACCGACTCACAAACTATCTTGTAACTCTTTCGTCATCTTTCCACACCACAAAAACCGTGCTATAATGAAGTTTCCATGAATTCTAAATCGTAATATATACTTTTATGAAAAAGAAATATTGTTATTTCAACGGGAAGATCGTGGAAGAAAAAAACGCACACATCAGCCCGTTTGATCTGGGGATATTGCGTGGATATGGTGTATTTGATGTCATGTGCACGACAAATGGCAAACCATTCCATCTCTCGGATCATTGGAACCGCCTCCTCAAGAGCGCAGCCCGACTCCGCCTCACCGTACCTATTTCCGAGACTGAATATGCAAACATCATCACAAAACTTCTCGCAAGAACTCCCTACACTAACACCAGTATCCGCACCGTGCTTACCGGTGGCATCAGTGCAAACGGCATGACGCTTCACGACACGCCGACATTTTACATCCTTCTCCATGACATGGATCAGTTTATCCCCGACCAAAAACTGTATGACAGTGGTGCCAAAATCATCACGCACAATTTTATCCGCGCGCACGCACAGAGCAAAACGACCAATTATATCGAAGCGATCATCCATCAAGAAAAACGTGTAAAGAAGGATGCTGTGGAAATTCTCTACGCTATCAATGGCAATGTTTCGGAATGTTCCACGAGCAATATCTTCATGGTGAAAAATGACATCTTGTACACGCCAAAAAAAGACATCTTACTCGGCATCACGCGCAAGATCATTCTCACAATCGCACAAAAAGAAAAGATCGCAACCAAAGAAAAAGACATCACTCTGGATGAACTTTATGATGCCGATGAAGTATTCTTGACCGGAAGCGCTAAACACATCCTCCCGATCGTTAAGATCGATACAAAAAAGATCGGCACCGGCAAGCCCGGGACCATTACACAGAGACTTTCTCAGAAATATTTTGACTATTTATCTCGCTATTAAAAATCCTCACAAAACACTGTCAGATCAATTAAACTATAAAACCCTCACCCCAACCCCTGCCTACCGGACAGGCAGGCTCTCCCAGAGAGAGGGTGTTATTAACATATACCTAGAAAAGAGATTTTTTGTGTTTTTCTATTCGCGAACTGATAATATTGTCATTCCGGACTTGATCCGGAATCCAGATGCTGAAACAACCTGCCTGCCGGTAGGCAGGATTCAATGTGACATGTGACAGCGCCCGACGGATAAAAATACCTTAGCATAAAGAGGTGTACGATTTCGTACACCTCTTTGTCGATCTTGTCACCGCATTAGTTCTGCGGTGTATTTTTTACATCATTGTCCCCTGTCGACAATTCCGAGAGCTCCTTTTCCCACGTGACATACGGATTATCCCGAAACATCGGGGGATCCACAGGTGGTTCAAATGGTTCTTTTTCGTTCATTTCTCGAAATGCCCGCAACACCCCACTTTCTCCAGCTTTGCCTGCTCCTGCCATACCATAACCCTCCCAAGAAATAAGAAAACTGTGTCAACCGATCAAAAATAGAACGTTTTTTACTTTTTGCAACACGCAAGACAACAATGCGACAATCCTGCGTGCGATAAAACACCATCACATCCTCACTCAAATTGCATGCACCGGTAAAGCGTGTATCGATAAGCATGCCGCCACTTACACGCGTATCGACATCGATCGATTCGCCATGCATGATCCATCGCCCACTCCTTTTCTTCCGCACGACCACAGCCTTGCCGGGACGAAGTTTCCCTGCAAGCTCATGTAAATGCTTGCCCTCACTCATATCACCTCCTTATTTTTTGATGTAAAAAATAATGTGTATTTTTTTGAAAAAGAACGAAAGACGAAAAAAGCCGACTTCGTGTGAAATCGGCTCGTTTTTATTGGCATGTAAATTTCTCATTCTCTACCCGCAAAAACCAACCGACTTCTCGTTGTCAGCTTAATAATGGATACCACCACCACGGAATTCAATTTTTGCATGAGATCATATTTCATACCGCAATTATACATCCTCACTATTTTTTGTCAAAACTCTCCAACACCTTTCCGCCTCGTTCCACTCTTCGTAGTGACAGAAAAAGTAATATGACTCTATTTATTGTAAAAAATTATCGTGCAATTTTTTTCAAGATCGTGATTGCCTTGCGTAATTTTTCATCGCTTGTGGCAAAAGAGATGCGGAAATGCGTGTTATGTACACTAAAAACATTTCCCGGGATCACCAAGAGATCGTGCGCCATACACCGCGCGATAAATGTTTCCGCGTCATAAGGATATGCGACAAAAAAGTAAAACGCCCCGTCTGATCGCACCATTGTATAATGATCCTTTAGTCCATCATAGACCATGTCACGCTTCTTTTTGTATTGCGTGACATAGTGCGACATATCCGTCTGCAACGCTTCCAATGCCGCGTATTGCAACGGTGTCGGCGCACAGACAAAAGTGTATTGTTGCACTTTGATCATTTCTTGAATGAATGCATCCGGCGCGCAGAGATACCCGATGCGCCATCCCGTTATCGCATGCGATTTGGAAAATCCCCCCAATGTCACCGTCTTATCGTACAAAGAACCGATAGAAATATGCTCTCCATCATAGACAAAATCCTCATAGATCTCATCCGCGATCACCGTGAGATCATGCCTACGCGCAAAATCCACCAACGCCTCAACTTCCGCACGACTACTCACATGCCCTGTCGGATTTTCCGGTGTATTAAAAATGATCGCTCGCGTTTTATCTGTTACAGCTTGTTCCAGTGTCTCGAAATTGAGAGAAAAATCATCATTCTTTTTTACACACACAGGCACACCGCCGTAAAGCAAGATGAGCTGTTTGTACCCGACAAAATATGGATCAAAAATGATCACTTCATCACCGTGATCGATGATGCACGGTAATGCGATGCTGAGCCCGCCGGATACTGCGGATGTGATCAGGATATTCTCTTTTTGTACACTGATATGGTTTTTATTTTTCAACTTCAGAACAACTGCCTCACGCAATACATCAATGCCCTGCGTAAGCGCATAACGATTATTATCTTGCTGGATCGCGTGGCACGCTGCATCCTTGATATTTTGCGGTACAAGAAAATCCGGCTGACCGATACTGAGATCGATCGGATCTTTGAGATCTTTTGCCAATGCAAAAACCTTTCTGATCCCGCTTGTATCCATCTGTTGTATGCGTTGTGATGTTTTCATGATCAAAAAAAATTTATACTTCTTCTATATTATAACTCCCGAACACATCCACTGTCACAAATGTACGTAAAAATGCAAGCGCATCTTGGATGCGTCTTTCTTCCAGCGCACCATCAATTTCGATATAAAAGATATAATCATTCATTTTGTTTCCCGTCGGCATGGATTCGATCTTCGTCAGATTGATCCCTTTGATCTCAAATACCGACAGGATCTCAAACAGCAGTCCCGCACGATCTTCCGTCGGCGTGATGATCATCGACGTCTTGGACCCGGTAATCGTGCAGGTTTTTTTGTTATTGCGAATTTCGATAAAGCGCGTGATGTTACGCATCCGATCACTGATCTGTCTCTCCACGACAGGTACGCCATAATGGTGCGCAGCCTCTTCATTGCCGATTGCCGCAACCGATGGATCCTCTGCCGCAATTTGCATTGCCGCCGACGTAGATGATGCTTCCACAACGGCACATTTTTTGGATCGTACGAACGCACTGCACTGTGCCAACGGCTGCGTATAAGAAGCGATTTTGGTATATGTATCAGTTTGCGATGCCAAAACATGCTCAATGCGCAGATCAAATGATCGCTCGATACAAATATTATATTTTTTGAGAGAGAGGAGGCTTTCGCGCACAGAACCCGTCAACATATTTTCGATCGGCACGATACCACGCGCACTGTCCTGCGCCATTACCTGATCAAAAACATCACTAATATTGTGCACGCACACGATGTTTTGTGGATCAAAAACACGTGCGGCGAGATTATATGAATAACTGAATTGCGGTCCAAGTGTATAAACTTTGTGCATTATGATATTTTAATGATTTAGTTTGGCAGGATAAGATACATCATTGTGTATCTTATCCTGCCATGTTACCAACTGCTACAGATCTGCAGATCCCGGATCAACTTTTTTGATCTGGTTCTGACCACCGACTTGTTCGCATTCATTGTGCATGAGTCCCTGATTCGTCTGACTCTCTATGCTCACAATGATACCTTGTTCTTCATGATCACCATTTCTTCCATCTGCCACTTTTTTCTCCTTGTCTTTCATTGCGTACTCCTCATAATTGGTCTTTTTGGCTGGAGATCCCAACCGAACAAAAAACCCGTCTCACGTGAGACCGGCCTATTTCTACTGCAAACTCTTTTTCTGATCGATCAAGTACTTTGCGCAAAAACAAAACGGTCTCTACTTGTAAAGTAGAAAGCAAAGTAATACCAAAATTTTGCTCCGTTTATATGCACAAATCGTACATTAGTTGATAACACTGCTCATTTTACATCGTTGGGCATATTTGTCAAATCCTGGATGTTTATGCGATATTTTGGTACAATAGACACGCTATGAAAAATAGAAAGATACACAATTTTTTGCTTCTGCGACGATTTGGCTATGCCTTTTTGATAGTTTTGTGCATGCAACTCAATATATCTCCCATACATGCAGAAGACGACGCGGGAGATGCACTTGATGATCTGGAAGAAGTCACAAAAAAGATCGAAAAAACTCAAGACATCATCTCACTTAAACAAAAAGAGCAAGCGATCATCAACGCCCAAATCACAAAACTCGAAAGCGAAAGCACAAAGATCGAAAAAACGATTGAAGAAAACAAAAAAGAAATTGAGGATCTTGCAAGCGAGATCGATCGCATAAAAACTGAGATTGCACAAAAAGAACAACACATCATTTTACAAAAAAAGATCTTGGAAAAATTCCTCCGTGAAAAATACCAGAATTACTCTGAAAAAACAAAATATTTCACCGCACTCAGCATTGGCGAATCCAATCAATCACAACACAAAGAAAACCTCTCATTCGTGACCAATGGCGTCGGTGATTTTGTGGAGAGAATTCATACGGAGCAAGAAGAGTTAAAAAAAGACCAGGAGAAATTTGAAAAGAAATCCCAGCGCATCCAAGATGCTAGATATGAACTAGAACAGCGCAGTAACAGCCTGGAAGATTCAAAGAATTACAAACAAGTTCTTGCCGCCGCCGCTTCTGTAGAAGAAGGTAAATACCAAGAAAAGCTATCGAAGCTTCTCCAGGAACAATTGGCGATCCAGCAAGAGATCAGTAATCTCTCCACCGGTCAAGTGGGTACTTTTTCCCTCGCAGACCTCCCGGACAAAGATGATGCTGATTTCGGTAATCCCGTAAAAAAACCATTTGTCATCACCCAAGGCTATGGCAAGACAACATTTTCACATAACTATTCCACAGGCGTCCACAACGGCATCGATTTTGTCGCCCAAGGTGACAGGAGTATCATCGCCGCCGCAGATGGCAAAGTCAAAGCAACCGGCAATATGGGACAATACGGATATGGTCGATGGGCCGCTGTTGATCATGGCAATGGACTCGTGACACTCTATGGGCACATGAGTTCTGTCAAAGTATCCCGTGGTGACAAGATCGACAAGGGCGATAAAATCGGAGTTATGGGTAGCACAGGATTTTCTACCGGTACGCATCTCCACTTTAGTGTTTTTGTAGAAAGTACATTTGGTGTTGTAGAATCTTCCAAAGTAAATGGTGTCTATATTCCCAGTGGCGCAACAGTCAATCCAAATATGTATCTTTAAAAAATTTTAACCATATAAATTTCACACTTCTATGAAAAAACGGAAAAAACTGCATCAGAAGATCACACAAATTCTCACAAAAAAAGATACGACCCACGTACAAAAATCCGAGTCCATCATAGAAGCACTCCACAAAACCGACTGGCTTGAACACACTACAACCAAAACACCATCCCGTGCAACCGTATGCGTGCTAGATACTGGCGCAGTGATCAATGCCGAAGCATCTGCGATGCTTCAAGCACTTCATTCTCGCTCCACGGGTGGCATCAAAAATCATTTAAAGATCCTCGCCGAAAAAGGCGCGGGAGATTTTATCAAAAGTTTTTATGTCGGTTATGGACACAAATCGATCGGCGACTGTGGCACAACAACGATCTTCATCGAAGGCGTCTCTATGCTCGCGGCAAAAGCGATCCAAGATTGGCCATTATACTCCGGACAAGAATCATCCACGCGCTATGTTGATTTTCAATATCAGCCATTCTTGAATCCACTGGAGACGAAAAAAGGCTCTGACATTCTGGAGAAATGGCGCACGTTTTACATTGCTTCAATGGCAGACGTACGCGCGCATCTCACAGAGCAATTCCCATGCACCGACCCAAAGAAAACCCAACTCTACACCAAAGCGATCAATGCGCGCGCATTTGATATTTTGCGCGGATTTCTCCCTGCAGGCGCAACAACCAATCTCGCATGGCATACCAATCTCCGACAAGCGGCGGACAAACTCATGATGCTTCGCCATCATCCGCTTACGGAAGTGCGAGAGATCGCCGATGCAATTGACCGCGCACTACGCAAACAATACCCCAATTCATTTGATCACGAACGTTTCGATCACACAGAAAAATACAATGAGCAAATCATGCAACGATCCTACTATTTTCACAATGCGCAACACCCGGATTTTTCCGTCACAAAAGATCGCATCGACAAAAAATCCCTTCCTTATGATATCTTGCATGATCGCCCCATGAAGACGGAACTTCCCCGCTACTGTCGTGAATATGGCGACATTATGTTTGATTTTACACTCGACTTTGGTTCTTTTCGCGATATTCAAAGACACCGTGCCATCACACAGCGCATGCCACTTCTCACGACTGAGATCGGATTTGAACAATGGTATCTCAATGAACTCCCCGTGCACATCGCAAAAAAAGCACGAGTACTTCTCGCACAACAAGAAAAAGCGATCACATCACTCTCAACATCACCGGAAACACGCCAATATTATATCGCCATGGGATACAAAACGGCCAACCGCATTGTCGGTGATCTGGGCGGACTCATATACCTCATAGAACTTCGCTCTACGCGATTTGTCCATCCGACACTGCGCAAGCGTGCGATTCAAATGGCACACTATCTTTTGAAAACATATAAAAAGTGCGGCCTTATCCTCCACTTGGATACAGAGCCGCACGAATTTGATGTACAACGTGGCGCACACGATATTGAACTTAAGTAACTGTCTAACATCTCAACGCCAAAAAATGGCATTTCAACTCGACATGAGATATTAGACGGTTACTAAGAAATAAGCGCCAAAACTTCCTCGTGAATATCTTCTACTGTGCGCAGTTGATCCTCTTTGATACATTGGACACGGTGCCATCCTTTTTGTGTCCGCGCAAGCCATAGAGCACTTTTCCTTGCATTGTGCAGATAATCCATGCTTTGCTCCACCAGATCATTTTTTCCCTCTTTGAGATATTGCTTTTTTTGCTGTGCGCGACGCAAGAGGCCGACGGATGTCGTAATCGGCACATCCAAATAAATTACCATGTCCGGCCGCGGAAGGTGAAATACGCCATATTCCATCGCATCAAGCCACACGAGAAACTCCCTACGCTTACGCGGATCAAAGATCTTCCCACCTTGATGGATCTGATTGGCACTCACATAACGGTCCATGATCACCGTACAACCGTCTGCGAGCCACTGCGTGATCTTTGCCGATGATTCAAAACGGTCTGCGGCATATAACACCGATGTGATCCGCGGATCAAGCGTCAAAAAGTCTCCATGATCCCCCGTGATGCACTTGCCGATGAACGCACCAAAAAAATTCTTTTCATACTGCGGAAAATCCATCGTGCGCACAGGCACGCCATCCTTTTTCAGTCTTTGTACAAGCATTTTTGCCTGTGTTGCTTTCCCCGATCCATCCGACCCATCGATCACGATCAATCGCCCTTTCTTTTCCATAAATGAATATGTCATCACATCACAATTAAAGACGGCCTGTCATGCCGTCCCCCTCCGCGCTATTGTAACATACATCCATAAGTAGCAAAAGGAGGGTTTTTTAAATTTTTTTCACATTTTCCACAATTTCCGGAAACCCATCACCCAAGAAGTGTCCACGATCTGAAAATGTAATGAGCTTCGCCTGCGGGAGCGATTTCTGATATTGCAAAGCATCTGCATATGGCACAACCGGATCATCTGTGGAATGATAAATAAAGATCTGATCACACTGCTTTTGAATATTTTCCAATGAGTTCGGCAGATCAAAACCACCACCAATGCCATAACAGCCTGCCACCAGATGCACTTGCGCTATATTGCATTTCACCGTGTTTTCCGCCAAATATTTCGCCACAAAATTTGCACCAAGCGAGTGCCCGACAATGACCATTTCATTGTGAATATACGGCAACACCTTTTCCATCCATATACACCATTCTGTGTATTTCGCATTGTATTTTGATGGCATCTGTGGCAAAAAAACCTCATATTCTTCCCCGAGTTTTTCCGCAAGCATTTTTTTCCATCCATCATTGCGCATCTCATAAGGATCATACGTCCACTCCTTAAGCCGTGTAATATACTCCTCATACGTATTCCACGCATCACCACCATGAATCACAATAATTTGTTTTTTCTTTTTCATACATCTATGATACACAATATTAAAATAAAAGGCCATTTATAATAAAAACGTTATAAATGACCTAATGATCTTGCAAGCAAATGATTGTCATTGCTCCTTTTTGCAACTTTTGCAAACAGATTTTTTTTCCTCCCAAGAAATTACGCGCAATTCTTTTTTGCCACAATACTTGCACGTCGCACACCGTTCATATATGCCGACCACTTCGGCAAGATGTGCCTGCGGATCCTTATAAAAGAGATGTGCTTTTTTAGGATCGAACAAGTCATTCAACGCTGCATCTGCAGGATTTCCAAAGCTCATATATACCTCCTTGGCAATAAAAAAAGGGAAAGAACACTTCTACAAAAAACTACCACACCCGCCCCATTATAGCAAGCTGACATATTTTAACCCTCTGCAACAAAAAATTGCGGGTAGTGTTTTTGTATTTTTTCTTTTGCACGATGTAATTCTGTTTCTGTCTCAAAAATACCGAAAACCGTTGAACCGGAACCGCTCATGAGTGCACCCGTTGCCCCATATGCAATGAGTGTTTGCTTGACTTCAGCGATCACCGGATGCGTGGCAAAAACAGCAATCTCGAAATCATTATAAAGATGCGATGCGATATTCTCGCCGGACCGGATCACGTGTGCCATTTCCCTCGACCGATCTCTACGCTCCGGATCTGCCATAAACCAGAGATGTTTTGCCAGTTCGCAAAATGCCCATGGTGTTGATACTGCGATCTGTGGATTGACCACAAGAAAATATTCGTGTGGTGGCACAAGCTCTTCTGCGATGATCTCTCCCATGCCCTTAATAAGTGCGCAACCGCTCCCCACAAAGAAAAATGGGATATCCTTCCCGACTGACGCCGCCACATCGATCAATTCTTCTTGCGATAATACTTTGTCAAAATAGTCATTGAGCGCGAGGAGGACGTACGCACCATTGGAGCTTCCTCCGCCCATACCCGCCGCCGCGGGGATGCGTTTATTCAACACAATATTCATACCAACATGTTTTTTCGTCCGGTCAAAATATTTTTTTGCTACTTTGTGGCAAATATTTTTTTCATCCGTCGGCACGGCAGAATCATTGCATCTGATGACAATATCATCACGATCATCCAAAAAAACAACATCGACATCATCAAATAGATGTGGCAACTGCATCATCACCGTTCGCAATTTATGATAGCCATTTGGTAATTTTTCTATGATCTCCAAAGTGAGATTGACCTTTGCGTGCGACTGATAGTGATATGTTTTCATACGATCAATCTTTACGAATAATACTCACCACAACATGCGCGCGCACACCGTCGCCACGTGCAACATCAGATAAACAATCCCCGGACATTGCATTGATCCCGATAAGCGATTTCTCTACGCCAAGGATCTCCGCAATGCGATCTTTTATACGATCGACATATGGCATGATCTTTGGTGTTTTGCATTCAATACTCACGCCGACATTATTGAGCGTGTACCCGGCCTCTCTGAGGTGTTGCAGTGCCACTTCCACATATTTTACACTGTCCGTAATGCCATTTTCCTTGCACATAACATCAGCATAACGTGCAAAAGAATCATTGCCAACTGATTGCTCGATCGCATCACAGAGCGCATGCAATACCACATCCCCGTCAGAATTTCCTTCAAACCCCCAATGATCCTCAATAACAATACCCCCCAACACAAGATTTTTTGTCACATTATCCGTAAATGGATGGGCATCTTGTCCAAAACCTATGCGAAACATAAATTTATGATCTTAATGAATTATTTTTCTCCTGCATGATCAGTTTTGCCATTAACAGATCACGCGGTGTCGTAATTTTAAAGTTGTTTTCTGATGCTGTAACGATCGCCACGGGATGTCCAATGTATTCCGCAAGTGACACATCATCCGTCCCGAGATGCTGATCTTCATGCGCCTTGTGAAACGCTTTCTGCGCCAGACCAAATCGCAATGCCTGTGGCGTCTGCATATTCCACAGGACAGAGCGATCCAAAGTTTTGACAACGCGACCGTCCCTACCGACTTCTTTGATCGTATCTTTTGTCGGATGCGCCACGGCCGCCGCCCCATGCTTTTGCGCCGCTATGATGACCGATGTGATTTCCTCCTCCGTGACAAAAGGATTTGCGCCATTGTGAAATACGATCATATCTTCCGCATTCTTTTGTTTGTTCGCAAGGTGTTGTACCGCATGATATGCGGAGTGTTGTCTTTCCTTTCCACCAGAAACCAATGCAGAAACTTTTTTTAGCCCGTATTTTGTAATAATTTTTTCAAAGACGGGTTTTTCTTCTTCGCGCACCACGAGAATGATCTCATCGATCACTGCGCTTTCCTCAAAACAACCAATAGTATGCACAATGATCGGCTTTCGTCCGATGGACAGAAGCGTCTTGTTTTTCTTTGCTTTCATGCGCGTACCAAATCCTGATGAAAGCACAATTGCAATATTCATATCAATAGATATTAAACGTCATAAAATCGTTCTTTTGATCACTTTCTTCAATAGATACATTAGTGACATGTGCCGCCGGAGATCCCTTGTGGCAAAACCGAAGGAATGCTCGCATATTCTCTTCTTCTCCTACACATTCGATCAAAACCGTTCCATCTTGACAATTTTGCACATAACCCGTGATATTGTTTTCTATTGCATGTTTTTTTGTTTGCTGACGAAAAAACACGCCATGCACCTTTCCTTCTATTGTGACACGCAAATACTTTTTCATACACACTTCCATACTACTAAAATACCACGATAAACACAAAGCCACCTTATAAGGTGGCTGAAAAATTGATATGCTAAACAGTTGCCGACATTAGATACTCTCATAATCCCGCATCACCAATTGCGCATCGATCTGTTTGACCATCTCGATCACCACCGATACAACAATAAGCAAACTTGTACCCCCCACAGAGATCATTTGCGACGCCGGAAGAAATGCCTGCACAACGATCGGCAATATGGCAATGCTACCCAAGAAAAGCGACCCCGGCAACGTAATACGATTTACTACCTTGCCCAGGTACTCGGCTGTTTCTCTTCCTGGACGCATTCCTTCCACATAACCGCCTTGTCGTTGGAGATTTTCCGCAATTTTTTGTGGATCAAAAACCACTGCCGTATAGAAATATGTGAACATCACAACGAGAGAAAAATATACGATCCCATACACCCATTGATTTGCAAAAATATTCGTCATCACCGATCCGATATGTGCAATCGTCTCATGACCTTGCATCTGCATCAAGATCTGTCCGATCATCCGTGGAAACAATACGAGAGAAACAGCAAAAATGATCGGGATCACACCGGCCTGATTGATACGCAGTGGGAGATGCGTCCGCGCCCCGCCGTATTGTTGCCCGCCACGCATGCGCCGTGCATAAGAAATCGGGATAATGCGCTTCCCCTCAGTTACAAAAACAACCCCCAGAATCGTTACAATAACGATCACGAGAAACATCACATAGGTAAAGATCTGCGTTTGATTGAACGCTACTTCTTTGAATTGCATGAATGTCGATGGCAAACTCGCCACAATACCGGCAAAGATCATGATGGACACACCATTACCCAAACCTTTTTCTGTGATCAATTCTCCCAGCCACATCAAAAAGATCGTACCCGTAACCGCTGTGATAATGATCGACCCATATTGAATTGCCGACGTCACATCAATGACTTGCTGTGATTTGAGAACCGTGATCATAGCAGTTGTCTGCACAATAGCCAATGGCACTGTAAGCACACGTGAGATCATATTGAATTTTTGTCTTCCGGCGTCACCCTCTTCTTTATACAATTGTTCCAGTCGTGGCACAATCATCGTAAGAAGTTGCATGATGATCGATGAAGTAATATATGGTCCGACACCCAACAAAACGATCGAGATGTTGGATAATCCTCCGCCGGAAAACATATTGAACATCCCCAATAACTGACCACTGTTAGACGCGAATAATTCCTGCAAATGTTTAGCATTTACCCCGGGTAACGGAATGTTTGCCGCAAACCGAAAAGTTACCAAAACGAATAAAATAAACAAAACTTTATTTCGCAATTCCTTCACTGCAAAGATATTTTTGAATTTTCCCAGCATAACACCACTTTTTAACAAATAAATCACTAGAACAAATATACACTACTGCTACTATTTTCACAAGATAACACCCCTTCTATGCCTGATGGACTTCCTCCAAAAATTCTTTGTAAATTCCTTGTAAAATATTGAGTGGCGGTTTATTGTCTGCAGCCATTGATTCCATGCGCAAGCGAATGATCTGTGTCTTTGCTTCTGTGATCTCATCAAACGCCTTTTCGCCATGTAATGTGTGCGCAAAAACAAGGAGTGCGTCTCGCACATATACGATAAATTCTCGACATTCTCGATCTGGTGATTCTTCGCTCGGATATCTCTCCAATAGTTTTTTTGCAATATCTTGAATTTTTTCCACATCCTGACTAACTTGCGTGAACTCACTATAGATCGCCTGAAAGACTTCTTCTCCCACACCGGACATCTTCGACAAAAGATAGATCTCGCTTTTGATCATTTCTTCCTCTGTTTTTTCCACACTCCACTTTTCTTTTTCCGCATGTGCAAAAACTTCTTCCGTCACACACAAAAAATGAACAAAATCCTTTGTTTCTTCATAATCTGCATACTTTGCCTCCAGTTTTTGCGCCACAATCTGTATGCGCTCCAAATGGTCTTGCATTGATACGATCTTCTTGTAATATGCATCAAAGTCTTCTTCACGATGTTCTTTGTTATTTTCCGTGGCATCGCTTGCTGGTGTGTTTTGCGACATAATGTTTTTTAATTTTTAAACGTCAAGATTTTGAACAGTTTTTGCATATGTTTGGATAAATTTCTTTCGCGGTGCTACATCGCTTCCCATGAGAAGATCAAAGATGTGATCAGCTGCCTCTGCATCTTCAATTGTCACTTGCATCATTTTACGATTTGCCGGATTCATTGTTGTGTCCCATAGTTGTTCCGGATTCATCTCGCCCAAACCCTTATAGCGCTGAATTGCCACACTGGCTGTTTTTTGATCCTCATCTTTTTCTTCAATTTCACTGACGCCGAGTTTTTTGAGAAGAGCTTCCTTCTGTTCATCCGTATACACATAATGCACACTCTTACCCTTCTTTATTTGGTATAACGGCGGTTGCGCGATATAGATAAAACCGCGTCGCACCAATTCCTCAAAATAACGGTAAAAAAATGTCAAAAGAAGCGTGCGAATGTGCGAGCCATCCACGTCAGCATCTGCCATGATGATGATCTTGTGATACCGCAATTTGTTGGCATCAACCGTATCACCGATCCCCGCACCCAACGCAATGATGATCGGCTTGAGCGTATCTGATTTCACGATCTTATCAAGGCTGGTTTTTTCTACATTTACCAATTTCCCGCGTAGTGGCAAAATTGCCTGAAACATACGATCACGCCCTTGTTTTGCACTACCACCGGCAGAATCTCCCTCTACAATATACAATTCCGAATCCTCTGCGCGTCGACTGGTACAATCCGCCAATTTACCCGGCAATGTCATGCCCTCCAATGCGCCCTTACGCAAAACAGCGTCCTTGGCCGCACGCGCCGCATTGCGCGCACGTGCAGTGAGGAGGCATTTATCGATGATCGCACGTGCATCTTTGGGATTTTTTTCGAAATATTCTGTCAATTCTTCCGTCACCACACTCTGCACGATGCCCTTTACTTCCGGATTGCCCAGTTTTTCCTTTGTCTGACCCTCAAATTGCGGGTTGGATAATTTTACACTGATCACACAGGTGAGACCTTCTTGCATATCCTCCGCGGCGAGATTTTTATCTTTTTCTTTCAAGAGACCGCTTGTCCGTGCATAGGCGTTGACGCATCGTGTCAATGCGGCACGAAAACCCGCAACATGCGTTCCGCCTTCCGGGTTCAAGATATTATTTGCAAAAGCGTGTAAACGCTCTTTAAAAGAGTCCGTATATTGAAAAGACACTTCCACATACACATCATCTTGTTGTTTGTCGATATATACCGGTACAACATTTTTTACTTCCTTGTTGCGATTGATGAATTTGACGAAGGATACGATCCCGGAGTCAAAATAAAAACTATGCCGTCTGGCTTTGTATGCATCTTTTTTTCCCGTTACCTCGCGCGCATCTTCAATGTCGATACGAATACCTTTTGTAAGATATGCCTGATTGCGCAAATGCTTCACGACCGTATCAAAGCTGAATGCCGTTTCAGAAAATATTTTTCGATCCGGTCTAAATGTGATCGTTGTCCCTGTTTCTCCACCCTTTACTTTACCCACAGGCTTCACATCCCCTTGCGATTTGCCACACGAAAATTCTTGCGCCCACAATTTGCCATCGCTCTTTACTTCGGCTTTAAGCCATTCGGACAATGCGTTTACTACCGATACACCCACACCATGCAAACCGCCGGACACCTTATAACCGCTATCCTCACCGCCAAACTTTCCTCCTGCATGCAAAACGGTAAGTACCGTCTCCAGTGTTGATTTTTTGGTCTTTGGATGAATGTCAACCGGAATACCGCGACCATTATCCGACACCTCAACGATATCATTTGGCAAAATGCGCACACGACACCACGTTGCATGTCCCGCCATTGCCTCATCGATGCTATTGTCCACAACTTCCCAGATCATATGATGCAATCCGGCAAGACCTGTGCCACCGATATACATCCCCGGCCTTTTACGTACCGGTTCAAGTCCCTCCAATACTTGGATCGATGATGCGCTATATGCTTTCTTGCTTTCTTTCTTTACTTCCGCCATGTAATTTATATTACAGAATTATGCCGTTATGTTTATCGTGTCAAAAAATATAATTCGATCAAAAGAATCGCCGCTAATGCGATCAATGCATCCCACCATAGGAGAATACGCATTTGTTGCATCCCGATCAATATCGACATCAGAAATCCCAACAGGAATCCTTGTCGCACCGCCATACCAACCTCGCCAAGCGTCACCACATCCTTCGCCATCTTGTGCCACAACCACGTCAATATCACAATGCTCAAACCGGACATTGTGAGAAAAAACGTGATATAAAAGAGAACGAATGCAATATACCCGATATCAACAGGGTCAGTAAAAAATATAACGGCACACAATGCCGCAAAACTGGTCAATGTTCCGATACGCAACCCCCAAAGATATGAACGTAGTGTCATAAATTGTATTTTTTGCTTATTTCATTTCCTTCATTTCTTCCTCAATTATAGCGTTTTATCGGCATTTTGACAAGTAAAAAGGAAAAGCCCCATTTTTCATATATTCTGCGATTATCCGGAAAAATATACGTCTTTGCGGAGGAACGACGAAGTGATCTGGATAAATACTATGTGTCACACTGAGATTGCTTCGTCGTTCCTCCTCGCAAAGACAAGTTTACTAAGCGTTTTCATCTCTTGAAAAATTTGAGCAGTTATGTAAAAAAATATTTGACGAGATGGAATTTTTGTGATAATACAAAGATGAAAGGTCTTCAGAATGATGTGCTGAATATCCACGCACCTATTTGAGAAATATATTCATATATACAGCCAAAGATTGTTTTATTTGTCGGAATAACCGAGCCCCAGCAGAATTATTTTTGAAATAGGTGCGTGGGACATGAAACCCACCTGGATTTCAGGGAAAAATGTATTTTTTCCGTTATCTTTTTTCTAGGGATTCATATGCATGTCTGCATTGAGGACCTTTTGTTTTTCTCAAAAAACTAGGACTTACGCGTTTGAGTACAGTTCGAAGTGCAATCGAGGAGCGGAGTACGCTGTAGTATATGCTACCGCGTCGAGCACCGCAGATTGCAAACGAAGAAATGTGCCAAACGCGTAAGTCCTGAAAAAACAAAAAAACCGCACGTATTTCACAATACTGCGGTTTTTGTTGTATTCCTATCGTTCAAAGAATGTAAGAGCCTGACCGATCTTTATGCCACGACCCGTGCGTCCGATGCGGTGGATATAATCCTCGTACGTTTCCGGCAGATCATAGTTGATCACATGTGTGATCCCGTCAATATCAATGCCTCGTGCTACGACATCCGTCGCCACCAATATATGCAACTTGTCATCACGGAAAGATGCAAGCGCTCTTTGTCGTTGTCCTTGCGACATATCACCATGGATTGCATCTGCACGAAGTCCGCGCTGATACAATTTTTGCGCCAATCTCTTGGCACCCATTTTTGTGCGGCTGAAAATCAATGCTTTGTAACATTCTTTTTTCTGCAGAACAGTGTGAAGTTTTTCCAACTTATCCTCATCCTTTCCCACAAAGATCACATCTTGTTTTACATTTTCCGATGTCGGTCGCGAAGAAATTTCCACCGTCACGGGTTTTTGCAAATAATTCAATGTCAACTTTGCGATCTTTTCATCCATTGTCGCAGAGAAGAAAAGGGACTGGCGTTCTCGCGCCACTTTGGATAACAATAATGTAATGTCATTGATAAAGCCCATATCCAACATACGATCCACCTCATCTAACACGACATTGTTGACCTTTCCGAGATGTAGCGCATTGCGTTGCATCAAGTCCTTGGTGCGACCCGGCGTGCCGATGATGATCTGTGCAATCTTGCGCACACTGCGAAGCTGTTTGTGCATCGATGTACCACCGATACAAACGATCGTTTGAATTTGCATGTTTTTTGTGAACATCTGACATTCCGCATCGATCTGCAATGCCAATTCTCGCGTCGGTGCAAGGATCAATACCTGTTGATGCGGGTCAAGACAAATTTTGTGTAATAGCGGCAACAAGAACGCTGCCGTTTTACCCGTACCCGTATTGGCAATCCCGATCACATCGCGACCAGTCATTGCATGAGGAATTGCCTGATCTTGAATCGGTGTCGGATGCTCATATCCGCGATCGACAATGTTTTTTTGCAACTTTGGATGCAAATGAAAATCAACAAAACGATTTTTTGACACGTATTGTTTTGCATCTTCATTCTGTGCTGTCGCCTCTTTGATAAAAACTCTGTGATCATACACGGGAGTTTTTTTCTTATTGCGTCCGCGACCGCTTGTCTGTCCTGAAAATTTTCCACCGACAAAACGAGATGGCGTCTTTTTTTGATATGTTTTTTTTCTGTCATCAAATCGTTGTGTACGTCGATCAGAATTTTTGTATTCTGTGCGCACATCTTGTATGATCGCAGATGCTCTCGAAGAATCCGTTTTATGTGTATATGGACGTGTAACACTGCCCCCATCACTCGTAGCACCTCGTTTTTTAATTCGTGATGCTCGACCTCGATCAGTCACAGGACTTTCCGTTCTTTTCCATGGTTTTGCGCTTGTGCCTCGTGACGCACGATCTTGTGTGCCCTCACTTTTGTGTGCATACGGACGTGGAGAACTACTCCCTGCGGTACCACGCTTCTTAAAACTTGATCGTTTCTGTCCGCGATCATCCGCAGAACTTCCCGTTTTTTTCCATGGTTTTGCACCCGTGCTTTTTTGCACACGAGTACTGCTGGCATGGCCAGTTTTTCGCGCTGATGGTTTTTGACCACCGCGTTCACTCTTTCTATACATAGTGTTCCCTGTTTACATAAATTACTCATAAACCCAAACACGCATTTCCCCAAAATCTATGAGTAAAAAATGTTCAGATCCAGATGTGCGCTAAAAAAACGCATCATTCGAGGATCATTTCAAAAAGTATTGTATAGCACCTATAAAAGTGCCCAATGAGACTCGAATGCCCATTATAGCACAAATATGTGGAAAAAGCAATAGTCGTATGAAAAACATGGAAAAAAGCCTCAACCACTTCTTTCTTATGCAAATCGCTATACTGTTCTTTTGCGCAAGATCGCGATATTATCTGATGAGATCTTTGTCAATTTTTTAACAGTATACCGTTCAAAAAATCCGACAAACTCAAATTTACCATTTTTTTCCACGAGTAATTTGAATTCCTCCGGCGACACGATCTTCACATCATCCCTATCGGCAAATGTCATTTTTTTACCATTGTCATTGACCTCCAACGTAAGCACTTGCGTCACAGACTGTGTCACGAGATCTTTTGGGATCAGTTGGTATTTTGTCTTCACTGCAATTTTCCCTCGTCGCATTGTCCATTGATGTAATTTCCAAAACGTCGGATCCGCCCAATTGATCGTAAGATTCTCAATAAGATAAAGCCCACCAACAGCGAGACTGTCCGCTACAGAATCCAAATGAGAGGAAAGTTGAGCATTGTTCTTAGCATAGACGATCGATCCCATCATGATGTATGCAAAATCAACTTTTTCCTTCAAGGAAAATTCATTCATATCCGCTTTGACCGTTTCTATATTCACATTCTTCTGCACGGCCTTATTTTTCAGATATGCAAGCATCGCAGAACTTCCATCAAGGCCAATCGCTCTGTATCCCCTCTTTGCCATCTCCTCAAGTTGCAAAGCGGTGCCACATGCAACATCCAAAACAGACGTCACTTTTACATCGCTATATTTTTTGATAAATTTTTCAAACAGATCCGCCTGCTTTTTGGGATCAATAAAGCTAAAGGCAATTTCATAGTATTCTGCTTGTTTGTAAATTTGTGATTTCATATTATTTGTTATTAGTCGCTACACCAACTTCCCCGGTTTTTCATTTCAAACTACTTTTGATCCTATCCATAAGAGGTTTCCATACCGAACCACTCTTCTTGATACTGGATTCTCTCGTGCGAGCAACCTCCTCTGTTAGATATGCTTCATAATATACAAGAGCAAGCGGGATGTAAAATTTGGTAGATTGAACCTCTCCACAATTGTGTTGTTCAATTCTTCTCTTCAAATCATTCGTTGATCCTTTATAAAACCAGTTCGGTTCTTTTTTTGACTGAAGAACATAAACGTACCACATATTAAACAAAACGAAATTACTATTTATTTCATTATTTTAACATGCAAAATTCAAGATTACTAAAAATATTTCTCAAATTCGCTCGCGAGCGACAAAGAACCTAAAAATTGTGTAAAAAAGTAGAAGTTCTCACGTGACGTGACCTACCACAATGCAGATAGAATATCTGTGGCGGGCCACGTCGCTCGCGAGCGACGTGGCGGGGACGACCGGGCTCGAACCGGCGACCTTCTGCGTGACAGGCAGACGCTCTAACCAGCTGAGCTACGCCCCCAATATAAAATGTAAAATCAAAAATTAAAGATCAAAAATCACTTTTCCTTTCGTAGAGTTATAATACTCTTACCAAAAATCTTTGATATTTCATCCAGTTCCGAGAGAAACCAATCGATCTTTTCAGCCTTTACTTTACCACTATCTCTCAAAAGTGCAAACCAGTACTTGCTCTCATTTGCAGATTTCAAAGATATTGCAAAAAAATTTGTATACTCTTTTTTTGATACTGACGACTTACCCTCAATATAATTTGCCATGATGCTTGTCCCGGAGCGAAACAGTTGATCCGCAATTTTACGACTCGTTAGATCGACCTTATCCAGTGAATCGATAAAATTGATCAGCTTCAATGTAAATTTATATAATCTCATCTTGAAATAATCTCCATTGTTCTCTTTTTGATCTTTCATCTTTAATTTTTTATTTTTCACCGTACCAGGGGTGAGGATCGAACTCACGACCTTGGGCTTATGAGTCCCACGCTCTAACCGACTGAGCTACCCTGGCCTGCCTAATTTTCTACCCCCGTTATCAGTTGAAAAAATAACACAGTCAGAAAATTTGGCAGGCTGGCCTGCCTAATTTTCCATCCCTGTTATCAGTTGAAAAAATAACACAGTCAGAAAATTTGGCAGACCAGTTTTTAAAGTTAAAAAGCCAAAAGTGCAAAGTATATGCTTTATAAACTTTTTTCGTCATAGACGAATCCGCATTTTGCAGAAACTTTTCACCTTCAACTAAGCGTGTTGCGGGAGCCGGATTTGAACCGGCGACCTTCTGGTTATGAGCCAGACGAGCTGCCAGACTGCTCTATCCCGCTATATATACTAAACAGAAAAACAGTAAACGTGTACAGGGAAAATTGTACCATCTGACGATAATATTGTCAATCAAAAAAGAAATCTCACAAAACGTCGATGCTTTGCAAAAAGTATTTATAGACTTCCAAAGCATTTTTTGCCTGTTCTTGGGTGATCTGTACATTTTCCTTTTGTACGATTTTGTTGCTCAGCGCATGCACATCACGCACCGCATCAAGCGACGAGAGACTCCCTTGCGGGATACGCGCCAAACGCTCGGCAAATGTACTACCACCATATCCCTGCACTTCCAATGATTTGTATACGAAATGATCCGCCTCCAGTATGGCGGCTAGATATTGTTTGGTATCATCCGACCGCAAACGATCAGTGATCGCACTCCATTCCCGCATATCATTTTTCTTGCTCGTTTTCTTTGCACCGGTTCCCATACGCATACTGCGCAATTGTTTGCGCACATTACCCAAATGGATCAAAAGGATCACATCCACAACCAAAACGGTGGAATAAATTACAAGAAAGATCTTTATGAATAAAAAGAGACCGCTGTGTAAAAATGCCACAAAAAGATTTTGTGCCGTAGATCCTAAAGTGACCAAAACATCTTCCATACTCTATTATGAATTAATTTCAAACGTATATCCTGCATTCAAAATTCCTTCTTCATCAAACCATTTGCCCATCAACTGTCCTCCGACAGGAAGTTGTATGCCATCGCATGTCATTGTGCCTACCGGGATCGAAAGTCCCGGTACACCGACAAGGTTTGCCGTTACTGTATAGATATCCGAAAGATACATCTTGAGCGGATCATCGCATTTTTCACCGATCTTAAACGCAACCTCCGGCGCTGTCGGCGTGAATACATAATGCACTTTTGTAAACGCATTCTCGAAATCTTTTTTCAAAAGCGCGCGAACCTTTTGCGCCTTCTTGTAATACGCATCATAATATCCCGCGGAAAGCGTATACGTCCCCAACATCACACGTCTCTTGATCTCCGGACCAAACCCCTTACCACGCGTTTCCATATATTGTTCCAATACGGTTTTTGGATCGATGCCTTGTGCCCCACCAAACCGTATGCCATCGTAACGCGCCAAATTTGAGCTCAGTTCTGAAGGCATGATGATATAGTATGTTGCAAGCGCATACTCGGTGTGTGGTAAACTGATATCCACGATCTCTGCACCAAGTTCTTTGAATTTCTCCACACTTTGCATAAATACCTCTTTCACACCATCATCCAAACCCTCGCCGAGGTATTCTTTTGGGATACCGATCTTTACTCCCTTGATATCGCCAATACAATAATCCTCATACGACTTATCGCCACTTTGCGCGCTCGTCGCATCTTGCGGATCATGTCCCGCGATCCGACTGAGCACGATCGCCGCGTCTTCCACCGTCTTGGTAATTGATCCAACCTGATCCAAGCTTGAACCCATTGCGATCACACCATACCGCGACACGCGTCCGTAGGTTGGCTTGAGTCCCACGACACCGCAAAAGCTCGCCGGCTGGCGAATTGATCCTCCTGTATCGGTGCCGAGTGCCCACACCACTTCATCACTCCCTACCGCTGCAGCGCTACCACCACTTGTGCCACCAGGTACACGCGTAGGATCAACAGGATTTTTGGTCGGACCGTACGCACTGTTTTCTGTAGTACTACCGCATGCAAACTCATCAAGATTTGTTTTGCCGACGATCACTGCATCACTTTCTTTGATTCGTTTGGCAACTGTAGCATCATATGGTGCAATATAATTTTCCAATATTTTTGACGCCGCAGTTGTTATCGTGCCAGCCATACAGATATTATCCTTCACTGCACAGGGAATGCCTGCCAACAGATCGATTTTTTCACCATTTTTGATCTTTGCATCCACTTCTGCTGCTTTGTGCAATGCCTGTTCTTTTGTAAGGCTAAGAAAAGCATGTAACTCGCCGTCCTTTTGATCAATTGTTGCAAAAGATCTTTCCGCAAGTTCAACAGCAGTTACCTCGCCTTGTACTAATTTTTCATGTAAATCTCTGATCATATATAATTTCCAGTATACTACTAATTTATAATACGCTTTGCACCTTAATATATCCGTCCTTCTGACGCGACACATTGTCCATCATCCGCACCTTCTCTTCGATAGATGGCTCCATGATCGCATCAGCACGATACACATCCGTCATACCGGTAATATGCCCGATTTCCTCCACATCATCCGTATTCACTTCTTGGAGTTTTTCAAAATAATGCAATACCGAGGAAAGATCATGACGATATGATTCATTTTCCGCATCCGTAATACTTACACGCGCCAAAAGAGCAATGTCCTTGATATCATCATTTGTTAGTTCCATACGTCATTTTTTTATACATTACACTGTTCTTACTATACGCAATATTTTATACGAGAGCAACAGATCACATTTACATCACAGAGGCCTGATCGTCCGATATTTCTTTAAGCAGTGGCTCGACATCTTCATCGATCGTACTCTTAAAATCTTGCCATTCTTGTTCTCCGGACGTATCGCCATTGGATTGTTGTGAGCCTTCATATGCCATGATACCGAGAAATGCCAACAGCCCAAAAATACACATGAGGAAAAAGATTATCAATGCATAAAAAGCAAATACCGATCCAACAACGATTTTGCGCGGACCTTCATCCGTATACACCACGACGGATTTTGCGATCATATCATGCAACCCCTGTTTTTTGCTTGTAAAACCAACCATAATATATCCAACACACAACGTGATCCCCGATACCAATTTTCCAATTGTCTCCCGCAAGATAATACTTCCCAAAGTCAGTGGTTGTCCATCCTCTGCCACAACGCGCGCGCCGACTGCCATCTTTCCCAGCGTTGCCTGATATTTATGTGTCATAAAGATATAATATCCCCACCCGATGATCATACCCACGATCGTTGTGACTATTCGCGCAAGAATCTCCATAACGTGCGTTTTGTCCATTGCTGCAAAAACACCAAACATGATGCTGAGCGGGATAATAATGACCATCGACGCAAAGGATATGACAAACCCATCAATAATGCGTGCCGCAAAACGAACCCAAAATCCGCCATAACGTACACTCACCTGTGGAACATCACTTGTTGTTTCCATATTTTTTTATTATTACTTACTTTATAAACTTTCTCCTTTATAAACTTTTTACTCCTTTTAGTATACCATATTACGCAACTCCTCCTCAGAAATGATTGCAACACCCAGCACTTGCGCTTTTGCACGCTTTGATCCCGCCTTTTCTCCCGCAACCACAAAATCCGTTGCACTACTGACGCTTGACGCAATTTTTCCTCCGGCCGAGCGGATACGCTCTTTTGCTTCATCGCGCGTCATAGACGACAATGTACCTGTAAGTACGAATGTCTTACCGCTTACCGCTGCATTCACTTTTTTTTCTTCGATCACGACCCGTACACCGCTATCATGCATGCGCATAAGCATCTCACGATGCGCTCTGTCGGTAAACCACGCCACGAGACTTGCCGCACTGCGCGTACCGATACCATCAATGCATTCCCATTGCTCTTGTGTAGCCTGCGCAAAAACTTCACTGAGCACAGCGAGATCAGTAATTTTCTTTTTGGTGATCGTAGTAAGATGGTTGGCGATCAGCACCGCCGTTTCCTCTCCGACATAGCGAATGCCGAGTGCAAAAAGAAATTTTTCCAGAGGAACGCTTTTTGCGGATGCAATCGATGTAATCAGATTTTCTGCAGATTTATCGGCAAACCGATCCAAATGGTCCACGTCACCGATCGTGAGTTCAAAGATATCCGCTGCATCCGCGATCAATCCTTCGTTCATGAGTTGCTCGATGATCTTTTCACCCAAGCCGTCAATGTTCATGCCTTTTTTGGATACAAAATGACGCAACTGTTCTTTTTGGATCACAAAGGAATTTTTATTCTTGCAATAATACGCCGCACTCTGCTCCGTATCTTTTATGCCGATCGCTTCTTTAACCACATCCCCGCCACATACTTTTACACATTCTTTATACATATCAAAATCCTGTTCCGCACCCGTGCGCATATTTACAAGAACCTCGATAATTTCCGGGATGATATCTCCCGCTTTTTGAATAACGACCGTATCGCCGATCTTGAGTCCCAATCGCGCGATCTCATCGCCATTGTGCAATGTCGCACGACTGACGGTTGTACCGGCCACAGACACAGGTCGCAGATGTGCAACCGGCGTCAACACGCCCGTGCGTCCCACTTGCACACTGATATGCTCCACAACCGTTGTTGTCCGTTCGGCAGGAAATTTGTACGCAATGGCAAATCGCGGTGATTTGCCCGTATACCCCAGTTTTTCTTGCGTATCCCGCTCATTCACTTTGATCACGATGCCATCGATCGCATACTCTTGATCATGCCTTTTATTGATCCACGATTGATAGACCGTTTCCACAGAATCAATCGTGTCACACAACACATAGCGTTGGTTAACTTTAAATCCCAACTTTTGCAGGAGTTCCAATTCACCAATTTGCGTGGCAGGCACTGTGAGATTCTCTCCATTCCCACCGATCCAATCGATATCATAAACAAACATCTGCAATTTCCTGCTGGCGGCGATCGTCGGATCCAATTGACGGATCGATCCCGCTGCCGCATTGCGCGCATTGGCAAAAAGCTGTTCACCTTTTTTTGCGCGCTCTTCGTTTATACGCAACAACTCCTTTTCCGGTAGCCACACTTCACCTACGACAACAATATCCACCGACTGTGTCAGCATAAGTGGCACGCTGTGAATTGTGCGGATATTGTGTGTCACATCTTCACCGATCACACCATCGCCGCGTGTCGCACCGCACACAAGCACACCCTTTTCATATGTCAAGATCACTTTGAGTCCGTCAATTTTGATCTCTGTGCAATATATCGGTTTTTTATGGATGCCTTTTTTTTGCATCATGCGCATGATCTTTTCTTCCCATTTTTTGAGTCCTTCATGATCAAAGAGATCATCAAAAGACCACTGCGCCATCTTGTGCTTGGTTTTGCGAAATTTATCAAGCGGTTTGCCACCGATGCGTTGTGTCGGACTGTGTGGACTACATAGTTCGGGATACATGCTTTCCAATCCGCACAGTTCATCCATAAGCGACGAATACACAACATCATCCACTGTCGGATCATCTTGCACATGATAAAGGATGCGCAATCGATCGATCTCCGCCATCAACTTTTCCATGCGCCTCAGCGCCTGCTCTTTTGTCATTTTTATCACCATAATATTAGTATGTTAGACACGCTATGCTTTAGATTCGTAGACCAATAGACGCGCTACGCTTTAGATATGTAGACTGGTAGTATCTAAAATTATCTACTTGTCTAAAACGCAATGTGTCAAAAGCGTAGCGTGTCTAAAACGCAGTGTGTCTAAATGTCTAACTCATATTCTACACCACAACGACAAAAATCAAAAAACCCTCACAAAGAGGGTTTTTATACGCAGATGTGCTCCTTACGGTGTATAGCATTTTGGTTTCAGATTTTTTGGATCACTCTGTGCATCAACACATAAGCGATTGACTTCGTTATCCGTAAGTGATCGGTCCCACATGCGCAAATCATCAATCGCACCCATATAAAATCCTGTCGTATGATCCTGTGTACCGACATACAAAACCTCGCTTGGCACAGTCATAGATGTTCCTGATAGATCCCCTTTCTTCTGTTTGTCATCCACGACGATCTTTACTTCTTCACCACTTTTCCATCGCCCGACAATATGATGCCAATCCGTATTATCGATCGCATCCTCAGAACATGCCTCTTTATTTTGCACCATAAAACACACTTTACCGGCATCTAGATATACTTTATACCCATCACTGCTTGCATATTGCGATACGAGCGTGCCCGTGGAGCTTGCGACATCTTGCTTGATCCACAGAGAAATTGTGACACTATCGGTAAAATCGATCTTATTTTCCGTTGCTTTATCGACACAATTAAAATCATCAATGCCACAATTATTATCAATGTACATTGCCAGATAATCCGTGCCATCAAAATAGATTGCTTCTTGTGCATCATCGCCATACGGACTACCGATCACAGCGTCCTCCACCACAAAACCATCCACCCATGCTTCATCTTTTTCCGGTTCCATAAAGTCTGTACTATTAGCCTCACACTCTGGAGAGAAGTCTACGACATTCCCCATTTTTGTGCCATCCGGTAGCGTGACCTTCACTGAATCTTCTTCCGGGTGGCACAGCGTCAAGACATGATCGTTTTTAGAAGAATCTTGTGCGATATACGCCTTTTCATCCTCGGTGAGTCGTGAATTGATCGCACGATCTTCAAATGACCAGTGTGCCACAAGTCCCCGCGTCAAACTGTCACGCAATTTTACAAAAACCGCACGCACTGCCGTGCTATAGTTACCGGCAACTTTGAACCGCGCCACATCTGCCAATTGCGCGTCACAATGTTGCAATGGTACCAAGTCAGAAGCCAAAACATCTTTTCTGAGATCCCATCCGGAATCATGTTCAACAACGGGATTTTCCATATATGCAGAAATGATGAACTCTGTATTCTTGTCACCGATATGCGCGGGAATTTCTGCAGACGGTCCGTCAACACATTTATAAACACCTGCACCATAGATCTCATTCAATTTACCCGTCAATACACTAAGCGTATCGGTCTGCTCCAAATCCTTGTATAGCTGTTGAAGAAACTCTTCCATGCCCTTATCAGCTTGTTGAAATGCCGTTGTGGAATTCACAGAAATGTTGGCACTGCGTCGCTCCACCAACGTCACCGCCGCGACGGAAAAAGCCGCGATCAAAATGAATGATAAAACGATAAGTGCAAAAACGACAATGGAACCTTTGTGATATTTCATATCATCTAATTTAATAACCTAAAAACTAAGATCTGGCGGATAATCTCGTAGTGAGACAGAGGTTTGAATATAGATTGGCTGATCTCTCCTTTGTTCATAGAGGATATTTGTGCTCGACGGCAACACAGACATACCGATCGTCACGCGTCCGATCGTATCGGTTTTTTGGGAATCAAGTTGATCCATATAGCGCGTTGGTGCAGTCCAAAATTTCCCCGTAACATATCCGCTGGTCAACCGCTCCAATTTATAATCCGGACTACTCGGTACATACGTCGCATCTTTCGTACATTCCTCAATCTGATCAAAGCCAATTCCTACCATAGATTCGACCCATAGCGCACTATCATCATATTTGCTTCCTGCCCGACCCTCGCCTGTCGCAAAATAAAACCGCATACACAATTCTTGCGAAAAATCATAAAGTACTAACTTGTTTGATCCATCAATACGCAAAAGAGAAAAATCATCCGTGTTCCCCTGTGCACTCGCGAATTGTGCCGGATCACGCAAGTCCTCATTATTCCTCCCCAATACCGTCGCCGTGCGCAATGTCTTTGCCATGTAGTTCATCGCAAATTGCGCATTTTCCAGATCATTTTGCGATACACGCGCATTTCGATATGCCTGAATTTGCCGTGCAAAGATGCCCACGATCGCCGTCATGATGATGAGAAAAATGAAAATCGACACCATGAGCTCGATAAGCGTAAATCCTTTTTTGCAATTTTTTATTCTCCAATTATTCATTGTATGATTTTTCATAGTTATCAATCGCCATAGTTGATCCATGACGTCAGTCGCGTTTGCGCATAGACACATCCTTTTGCGATCATGCAATCCTTTTCAATATTTGCTTTCGTCGGGAAATCCGCGCCGCCAAAAACCACCACACTTGTCACATTCGCGATAATCTCATCTGGTGGCGTTGCTGCATTTATCGGGCCATTATTGGACCGATCGTATTCTATGTAAATCTTTCGACGCAAGCCGGTTTCAAGAAACGTATTTCCTCCGGATTGATGCGTATACATACCGGTTGCCGTGTTGAGATAGATCTCCGATGGAGAGTTATTACACAAAAACTTAGAATCCGTCCCCCCAGTGTTATAGTCGATCGTACACTCAATGATCTGTGATCCTGTAATTGATGGAAATCCGTATTCTTGATCAAATGCCGTGCACCGCTCTGAACCGGTTCCGCATGTTGACTGCGTCACGTTATTATCTCGCACATTGCGCACCAACTCCGTCCCTTCTTGCGCGAGCAATGTCGCGATCACCGCATCACGACTGTCATGCAAATCTCCCACGCTTCGCACAGTCAGATAGATTGCATCCACAATACCCACAAGCAAAATAAACATCGCCACCATCACCTCGCCGATCGAAAAACCTCTTTTGTTTTTTTTATTATACATAAATTTCAATAAAACGGACATGCAATATCACTATCATTGAATCCCAACTCCTCTATAAGTCCGGTCGAATATACACAGACGTGGAATTTTTTGTCTTCATTGTTCTTTTTAATCACAAAATCAGTGCCCGTACTTGGGACTGTTTCCTGCGTGCCGCTGTCATAATATTTGCCATAGGGCACCGTAAAAATTACATGATCACTTACGCGACCCCTACTGTCATGTCCTGTAATGCTCATCCCATTGGAAGAAACATCCTCTGACAAAAAAGGGACGCCATATGCGTTTACATCCGTGTCCGTCGGACAAAATGTATCTATTGTACGCTGTGTTCCCCGAATGCTATAACCACTACTACCATTCAAAATAAATGCAAAAGAGCATGGCAACATGTCATTGTCACGCTGGCGACCTGTCAATGCGTTATTTTGCGCCTCACGCACAGCAGCAGAAACTTCTCGTCCGACAGCCTCAAGCTCTTTGGTCGAACGATCCTTAAATGAGATCACAAACATCACCATCGTCATAATCACAATGATCGCAACGATAATGACCATTTCCAACAGTGAAAAACCTCGCCTCGTCCGTATTTTTGTTTTATACATATGTGTATTATCCATATGTCCCTTATTATATCATACACAATTCAAATTTGCACAAAGACGCGCAGATCACATCACAAAAAAAGCGAGATCATATGCGGATAGACATTTTGCACGACAAATGCCGCACCCAGACCAAAGATGAGAAACGGACCAAAAGGCACTTCCGTCTTGAGAGATCGTTTTTTGATCACCATAAGACCGATCCCATAGATCGCACCCACGCAAAACGCTACCAAAAGTGCGATAAACGTGCCGATCGGTCCCAAAAGAAGTCCTATGGCAATCGCGATAAACGCATCCCCATATCCCATCCATGTTTCATCGGAGATATAACTCAATCCAAAGAAAAAACAAAACGCCACCACTGCACTCATGCCATGCGTAAAAGAAACACTACTCCACACATCCGTCCAAAAAGCGTCAATATGAAGATCTCGTGTCATATTTGCAACGATAAGCAATGCAATAGCCATCCACATCACATTCATGGGAATTTCCATGTATTTCCAATCATACACAAAAATAACGACCAGATGCGCAAACACAAAAGCATACAGCACCGCAACAAGAAGATGATCAATTGATCCATGCACAAAAAAAGCACCAACAGCACCAAAGATCGCTCCCGTAGCAAACTCGACCAACGGATATTGCATCGAGATTTTCTTTTGACATGCGCGACATTTGCCACGCAATAAAATATAACTCAAAACCGGAATGTTATCTTTCCATGCAATATTTTTTTTGCACTGCGGACAGTGTGATTTTTGCACGACCAATCCCTCCCCTGTGCGCAAACGGCAAATCACCACATTGCAAAAACTCCCAATCACCAACCCATAAATAAAAAAGAGAATTATATAGATCATATTTATTACATATCCACTTTTGACTTTTGCATTTATACTTTTTACTTTTGCCTTTTGACTTTTGACTTATCTAGCATCCTTCATCGCTGACAAAACCGATCTCACTGTACGTGATGCTTGTACAATTTCCCGCGTTTCCCGTTCCCGGGGTGATTACAATCTCAAAATGTCCGTCAAAATCACATTGTATCGGCACTGTGACCGCACCAATATGTGCATCATCAGGATACACGCTATCAGCCAGATCCGTATCACTGCAAATCGCCACAGTAGAGCCTGCATTGACCGCCTTACTTTGGATGTCTCCATTCTCATCACAGCACATAATACCCGCCTTGTGGATCGTTGCCGCACTCGACTTGAATGAAGCGTCCTTTGCCTTATTACGTGCATATCCCAAGGTCGTCAAGATGATTGACGCCAAAATACCAATGATCGCTATTGTGATCAAAAGCTCGATCAATGTAAAGGCTTTTTTGGTATGCATAACGGGAAAACAAAAAATCACACCTCCCCTTTGCTATTATCATATCATATACATCCAAAATTCATAGCATACACAAAACAACAATATATCTTTTTTACTATAAATAGGCACGGTGTTTGAACTCTTTGCTACTTGAGGGAATGAAAAAAGTATCCATTTGCCAAAAAGATTTATCATGTTTTCTCAACATTAGATCAACTATTTCTATTGGAGAAAAACCCCGCTCTTCCATATATGCACACATTTGATAATATTTGAGGCTATCGTTTGTAATTTGAAAGTTATAAGTCTCCAATATTATCAATTCAGCAGATCTGATAATTTCTTTTGCGCCCTCTAAAATTGGTATTTCAAATCCATGTGTGTCAAGTTTCAATAAATAAGGACCTTTCAACTGTCTTCTTTTGATCTCATTGTCAAGTGAAATTGCGTGTACTTCAACGCCATTTTCAAATGGTGTATCGGATGCCAGTCCTCCAAACTTAGCATGATTATCAAAATAGATTTTTCCATCTTTTTCGCCTGCTGCTGCAACTATAAATTGGGCATTTTTATTTTTGTGAACAAATTTATTGAGGTCATCAGTGTGTGCATCTTGCGCATCTACAAGTAGATAATCTGCCTTCGGAAAAGTTTCCATGCAAAGTTTCGACCACTGGCCATTGGATGCACCTATATCAATAACAGTCTTGGGGTTTATTCCTCTCTGAGAACATCTTTTCAGCCCACCCCTCATTGTTAAATTTTCACCATGAATCTGACTATGAATGAATTCGGATGTTTCTCTTTTAAAATTTAAGATACTGTTTATCATAATATTTATGTTTATAAATTATTTTTTATGTCATTCCCGCCCTCCACAGGCGGATAAATTCCAGCGGGAATTTTGCTTCCCCCTTGTCATTCCCGTGAAAACGGGAATCTTAGCCCTTTTCCAATAAAATATCTTCATATAATTGTATGTATTTTTTTGCGACAATTTTTGAGTCAAATGTTGCCACTACTTTTTTCCTTGCATTTACTCGGAGATCCGCACAATTTTCATTATGCAAGATCCATTCAATGCCCTGGGCCAGATCCTTTGTGTCAAAAGGTTTTGCCACATATCCATTTTTTTTGTGATCGATCATGTCACTGTTGCCACCAATATCAAATCCCACAACAGGCGTCGCGCATGACAAACTCTCCATGATGGCATTTGAGAGATTTTCCTGTAAACTCGGTACCACCATCACATCAGCGGCACTATATAGGTTCACCAACTCCATATCATTGTTGATGTGTCCCAAGTAATGTGTTTTAAAACCAAAATCCTGATCTTGATCCTCTTTGGCATTTCCAAAAACCACCAGCTCGATATCATCCGACTGCAATTGATGCAATGCGGCGCATAATTCTTTAAAGCCTTTTCTGGGATCTTCTGTAGAATTTACTGCGCCAAACAGCACAAGCTTCTTATCCTGTGGCAAATTGAACATCTTCCGTGCCTCGGTTTTTTCCACTGCACAAAACACCGTCGTATCTATAGGATTTGGCAAGTTGATGTGCCGGTGATTTTTGAGCAGACTGCTTTGCTTGGAACACTCCGTCAACCATTTGCTTAAGCCGACTATGGTCAAATTTTTCATTTGAGAAAAAACATCACTCTTTCTTTTGAAAATTTTTCTACTGAGGTCTTTCTCTTTTTTACTGCGCAATACTTTGCAATTTCCGCATTGCGCATGATATAAACCACATTCATCATCATAATGACATCCGCCCGTAAATGCCCACATATCGTGCAATGACCACACAATAGGTGCGTTGATTTTTGACAGATCCTCTATTTTTATCATGCCCAGACAGATCCAGTGCAAATGCACAATATCAGGATCAATCTCATTGATACGATCCACGATGCTCCTGTGAGGAAACCATGAGGAACTGAAAAATGCTTTCGTCTTATTGCGATAGGGATACAAATGAATCGCATCTATAATTGGACGCAAGTTATTGAAAAATTTGTAAATTTTGGATTTTTCAGTTATTACAGTCTCATCATCGCTCCTTTTGTACTGCACAAGCATCTGACTATCGATGCCCTGACCTAACAACGAACGATGAAGTCTATGTGCCGCCCGTGCCGCACCACCATAAATATCAAATGTATTAACTATGAGTATTTTCATTTTATAATTGATCTCTTTATAGATTTTAACGTAGTCTCCATAAATTTCAAAATAGGAAAAGAAAATTTTGATAACTTCTCAAAAAATCTTATTTGAACCCAATTTTGGTCTTTAACTTTGACCTTTTGAAAGATCGTCGCATGACTTCCTGCCAATTTCCCAATCACTTTGAGCCCCATCATCATCGCAAAGAGATTGAATGTGTATCGGAAATGAAAATTTTGAGGCAGATGACACTTGATAACGGGGAAAAAGCAATTTGCGATGATCAAATAGCCATCTTTTTTTACGGCTTTTATCATCCCCGCAAAATCCTCTAGAGGATCCGAAACGTGCTCCAAAACATCCGTACTCACCAGACAATCATATTCAAAATCCAATTTATCCACGATTGTGATATTTCCAAATTCCTCCGCTCTTTTTAAACCAAATTCACTTGGATGCGGTTCATAAATATTTACACTGCTTTTTCCATCTTTTTGCGCCACCAATCTCGCCAAAGTGCCGAAACCTCCGCCGTAATCAAGCACGTTTTTTATGTCATGATCGACAATCCAATCACTTATGGCATGACGGTGACCCATCGAAACATCATCCTGCTCTATAAATAATCCGTTTAATAACCAAACCGGATGAGAATAATATCGTGATATTTTCTCAAAATTATTTTTTTTATTATCGCACCCATATTCATCCCAAACCAAATCCATCAAATACCACATTTGCTCAAGATCATCGACCATGCTCGCATTGGCCTTTTGCAATAGATTCACGACCTCTCTCCTTTCTCTTTCTGTTAAATTTTTATCTTCTAAACTGATTTTCATAAATTATCGAGATTGATTATGTGATAAATATATACTGTAAATACGACTTTAAAAAATAGGTTGTTATATCGAAACGCTAATTTTTTTCCTAGCAATAACTACGTTATCTAAGTATAAATTATCATTTTTTGGCAGTATTTTTGATAAAATTGCCCCAACGATATTTACAGGCGCTATCAAAATAATAGTTATCAACACGTTTAAATAATTATTTTTTGTTAATGTTACGTCATATATATATGACGTAACTAACTGAAATATCGTTTCTATTCCTTTGCTCGTTTTTCTACTATCCAGCATCTCAAAACCATGCTCGCTTAAAATATGTTTTAAGCCAAATGATGTATATCTTGCAAAATCATATGGCTTTTCATGTTCTTCCCAAACGAGGGGAACGGTCAATAAAAAAATACCATCTTTTTTTAAAACTCTATTAGCCTCTTTCAAAAAATGACCTGGATTAAACACATGCTCAAAAACTTGACTGGAAATTAAGCTATCAAAACTTGCATCACCAAATGGCATTTTATTACAGTCATAAAAATAATCCGCTTTTTCATTTGGTCTTCCTTCTACATCAAGTCCAATATACTCATCACACACACACAAATTTTCGTATGGCTTTGATCCGCACCCAATATCCAAAACCCTGCCCCTTAAATTTACTATTAGATCTGATACATTCTTATGCAAACCCCTTCTTGAAAAATAAAAAGGATTTATAAACAAACCAACAAAGCTGGGATTGAACTGCTCTCTTTCATATAATAACCTTATTTTTTCCAGCATAACTTTTTCTCAAACAAATATTTTTTAAATAGTTTATAAAAGGATGTATTTCTCTTATAAAATTTTATGATCTTACGCACCGCCAAATCATTCTCTCTCAAAACTGCATCCATTCTTACATTATATGATGAATTAAGACTGTTTTTGAAGATATCACCCCCTCGACAATTATGCCCGCTATCATCAATGCCTATATTATCGACAAAAGTTTTAGCTGGATTTAAACAGAGTCCACCCTGTTTAAATATAGTAGCATACCAAAAAATTGCCCACGTATCATTTTTTTTCATTTTATTGGCGATGATCTGATCCCAAAACCCCGTTCCATTACATACGTTAAATTTTTTGATAGCTTTTTGATCAAATGTGGCAATGATTTTATCAAGATCTTTCTCAAAATATTGCCACCGATCGCGCCATGTTGCCCACCCCCAGCAATTCATACCCCTCCAAAGGAAAACATCATCAAGCCCATCGGTGTCGATTGGATAATTCCATCCGCTGATATGCCACACTTTTTTTTCATTCTCATAATAATCCAATGCATCATTCATAAATTTCAAAAAGTATGGACTCGTGACCAGATCATCTTCCAGCACAATAACCTTTCCATACATATTCACGATTTCCGTAACGCCGTCAATGATGGAATTTGCGAGTCCTTTGTTTTTTTCTTGCTCAATAATCGTCACTTTTTTGAATCCTGTTATGGTTTTGATATATGCACGCACCGCATCCACATCCTCTTGTACTTTTTCATCTCGCGCATTATCGCTATACACAAAAAGATCGCTATCAAGCGCAAGATCATTTTTTTGCAACGCCTCAACCGTCCGTCGCGTATGCTCAGGGCGGTTATATACAAACAATACAATTGGCGCTAAATTATGCATTTTTTTGAGTAACATTGGAAAATATATTATCTAAATTATTTTTTAAGAATTGCGATAATGTTTTGAAATGCATAAATTTCACAAAACACTGGTGAATAGTCTTTTATTTTCAAAAGTTCTCCACCAGGCAAAATTCTATAGAAATTATAATTTGGTAGAAAATCCCAAAAATCTTTAAAATTCGTTCTGCTTATAATATTCATTTCATTGAATTCAAAATGTATAGCATTTATTTGATTATTTTTTATATACTTCTCAACACCTCTCAAAACATTAAACTCATTACCTTCTACATCAATCTTTAATAGATGTATTTCTCTAATATTGTGTTCTTGAATAAACGAATCCAAAGAAATCACATCTACCAAATGTGAGACAGCGTTCCCCTTGTGCAAATCCTCAATAACATTTTTATACAATGAGGCGTGCGAAGACCCGTCATTACAATCATAATCATATAATTTCATCACACCACTCTCATTTCCCACCGCTACGTTATATGCAGTGAAATTATCACTCTTTACTTTGTTAATTAATTTTTGATATGTCCTGGGATGTGGCTCAAATGCAAAAATAATGCTACTATTATTCATTTTTAAAACAGTGGAAGAATAATTTCCAACGTTTGCGCCAACATCAATAACAATTGGGGATTTTTTGTTGTCCAAATATTTCTTGAGCCATATATTCTCGCCAGTTAGATAGCTACTTTTATAATTCAAGACACCCAATCCTCTCAAGCCCAATTGGTAAATTAGTCTATTGAACTTTCTAAATATTTTTCTACAAAATATATATGCGTACAGATTGTATATTTTTTCTATCATTTAGTTTGTTTTTTATTAAATCACACAGATCATCATCTCCACACAAAATATTTTACACCCCTGAATTTATATTTCAAAATAATTAATCCGAACATACTCACCAAAGACAGCCACCCGATGAACAAGATACTTACAATTTTTATCTCGCGCATTATCACTATACACAAAAAGCTCGCTATCAAGCGCAAGATCATTTTTTTGCAACGCCTCGACCGTCCGTCGCGTATGCTCAGGGCGGTTATATACAAACAATACAATTGGCGCTAAATTATTCATCTTTTTGTGTTAATAAATACAACGCTCTTTGCACAACAAATCTATGAGAATCTATTTTTATATTATGCAACAAAAGCAAATTCCGTTCTACAATACTTTTTGTGGGAAAAAATGTTTTTCTTGCTATATTTGTAATTCCCTGAATAAATGTCACTTTCTGTAACATTCCATTCATGGCCTCTTCATAATAACCGCGATAGTATTTTTCAAAAAGGCACAGTGACGTAGTATCATTCAATCTTTCATATTCCGCACCAAGCAAAGAATTCAAATGATCCATATCATATACTACTTCATCCTCCTTTACTATACACAACTGACCATTACGTTTCTTGTGAAAGATAATATCAAAATCTTTTAGCCCATCTTTTTCAATGTCTAAAATCACACTGTAACTATCGTCACTTTTTTTCTCAAAACCATCCACATCAAAATAAAAATTTCCTAGACTGTAAAAGATCATGCTTTCGCCATATTTTTCATATCCCTGAGGCACGTGTGGATGATGACCGATCACGACATCCGCGCCAATGTCACAAAAACGCCTATATTGCTCACGCCACTCTTTGATAGGAAAATCGATATTCTCCACTCCTGCATGTGCCAACACAATGACAATGTCAACATTTTTTTTCAATTCTCGCACACAATCCTCCAGAGATCGATGCAATATCCACGCATATCCGCTACGACCCCTATCTTCATCCAAACATCCAAATTCATTTTCACATCCAGCGATCAGGCCTATTTTTACACCATTTGTCTCCACTACCTTGGGCTGATACGTCTGGGCAAAATCCCTACCACATCCAACATATTGTAACCCATGATCTTCCAACATTGACATTGTATGTGCCATGGCAATATCACCATAATCATAAATATGATTGTTTGCCAATGATACATAATCAAATCCATACTTTCGCAACTGCGGGATCATCTCTGGTGCTTGCACAAGATGCGGACCCGCTTTTTTTATGGGATGTGCTCCATCAGTTTTTATCGACGCCTCAAAATTACAGATTGCAATATCCGCATTTTCTACAACTTTTCGTATGTTATCATCCAAGAAATCTTTTGCATCAGTACTGACGATATCCCCACATGCAAATATTTTTACACCCACAGTTTTTGTTACTTAACAATTACGTATATGATTGCGTATCTTTTATGCCTTTTTCAATCGCTTTTACCACACAATAATCATACAATGCTCGTAAAAATTTGTTTTTTACTCCACACAATTGTAGCACGCCACGAATTTTTGGAACATGCAATAACTTATTCTGTAAAGACTGGTACAAATTCGTATTATCTAGTAATTTATTAATTTGCACAAGTCTGTTCTCATCTATGTATTTTTTCATTTTATCTGCATCAATTGGTTCAAATCGTGTCTTTCTTGCTACTTCATAATTCAAATCATTGTTTTTATCAGATTTTAAATCCATTTCTTCGAGATTGAGTCCAAAGCGCGCAAAAAAATCTTTTTCCCACACTCTATTTTTTCTCCGTTCATCAGATATATTCAAAGTTGCCTTTACGATATCAAAATTCAGGAATGGTGTCCAAACGGGCATGCCGAAATATTCAGGTATTTGTGTAAGATATGAGAGAAGAATCAACTTCACGCGCATTGCAAGAATTGATTTTATCTTATCATTTTTTAAATATTCACAATTCCTTTTATAATATTCTTTTTTCAATTTTTCATTACTCTGCAAATTCAGATATTTCAGATCCAAACTCATTCCATGCGCATACCCCAAATTAATAATATCGTGATAATTTTCTATTTCATCGAATTTACCTAATTCTGCCCACGCATCACCAATAATACCACTCAAAAAAGAAGACCCCGAGAAATCATGTCCTTTGGAAATATTTTTATAAAATTCTATATGATACATCCCATGAAGATGTGTGCTAAAGCCATATATTTTATACCATTTATCGATATATTTATGATACTCTTTTAATTCTATTTGCTCCCATTTCGTATTGTAGATCTCTGATATTTTTTTTGCATGCGCCACTTCATGACTTTGGCTCTGATCTTCACTAACGCCATAAGTAAAACTTCGTATCCTTTTTTTATCTTTAACGAGATGATTTAACATACGACTATCATACCCGCCAGAAGTTGGGATAACTATATCGCCAACAGTTACAGATTCAACATCGGTTATATATTTTTGCATGAGATCTATCACATCATTTTCATCTGACACATCTGCCAAAAAACTATCATCCAGAACAGGATCTTCTTTATATTCTATTTCTGCATGATCAGATATGGTCAACGTGGAATAATATCTCATGAATTTTACATCTGCAAAGATCGTTTGTTCAAAAACACTATATCCAAATTCACAAAAATTCGACAATCCCTCTTCATGAATTTTTTTATCTCTTAAACAAAAATTAGATAATGTGGAAACGATATTTTCTTTTTGGTTGTAAAATACCGGGATAGACCCCAACCAATCATTTTCAACGATAATATTATCGCCTTCAAAACTGATCAGAATATTTCTATCCAAAAGACCATCGTTTAAGGGAAATGACAAAGAATATTTGCCATTGATCTTATGTAGCTCAATATCTCCAATACCCCACAAATAGATATTATGATGACCATGTTTAACTACAATAGTTTTTATGCCAACATCAAAAAAATCAACTTCAGGTGATCTATTTTCTTTTGTAATGAGAAATCCTATTATTTTATTCATTATAAAGATCAACTAATAAAGATGTGTAGGAAATATTATTCTCTGTAAATTGTTTCCTTAAATGCCTTGGAACGCTCTGAATCATTTTTTCATATTCTTCATCATTATCTGTAAATCTACCTTTATAATTTTTTGAACATCGCGAGATATATCCATTTTCAAAATTAAGATCTGATGTATGAAAAACGCCATCTTTATCAAAATATTCAAGCCCTTTTATCTTGTAGCCACATCTCTCTGCAATTTGTTCAAGATCATCAATGCTGTAATGATATTTATGATCATCTGCACCAGGCTCAGTGCCATTTTTTCCAGTCAACTCACGCACATATATTGATGGGTGATATGCATCTGGCACGGCTATTCTAATTACACCATTTTTACTTAAATACTTTTTTGCAATTGAAAGAAAAAACAGAAAATCATCATATACCAAATGCTCTATCACATGCTCCAACAATATCTTGTCAATTTTTTTATCACCAAAAATAAAAGCAAAATCACGCTCTTGCGTAATATCAAGCTCATCAATATCTGTAGCGACCCACCCATCAAATTCAGTAAAGTTTGCCCCAGCAATCAATTTGATCGACGGGTTTTTTTGAATCATATATTTTAATATATTTTTTTTTATTTTATTCACAAATTGCATATAGATCCTCTTGTCCTAAATTATTAATATCATCATGCATCACTTCCGTTGCATCTAATTTATAGGTTTTGTATCTGTTTTTTGTGAGATAATCTATTACTTCACTTTTACTTTTTCCTTGCTTGTCTAATAATATTGGAGAATGTTCAAAAATAATCATTTTAATAGCATTAGATTGCAATTTCTTGCATGATCCTTGTAAAACATCATACTCCAATCCTTCCACATCAATTTTTAAAACATCTATTTCTTGAATCCCCTTTTCTTCACAAAATTGATCTAGCGTTATTGTTTTAACTTGCACGGATTTTTTAGCTTTCGCAATATGATTTTGATCAAGAGAATGATGCCCATACGAATCAAAAAGGTGAAATGTCGCTACGCCATTTTCATTTGAGACAGCTTGCTGAACTAACTCAACATTGCTAATATTATTCACCTCAATATTTTCATTAAATCTTTTTATGTTGTCCAAATCAGGTTCAAACGAGTAGACCTTCTCACAATGTCGTGCCATCCACATAGTTGTAATCCCGATATTTGCTCCAATATCTATTCCAATTTTTGATTTTTTGATTTTTTTATCCAATGCAATCATCATCGGAACAGCATCACAAGAGTTTTTTGTTGAAAAAATATATGCAAAATTATCTTTGAAATTTCTTTTTGCAAGTATCCCCATTCGATCTTTATGATAAAATTCTACATCATATTTTTTAAGTATATGCGAAAATATTTTGAATTCATATTTTTCAATTAGTTTCATTATTCTATTCATATTTTTTTAATTTTTTAGATATCTTCTTTTACTTAAAGCATACCCCCTTCTAAAAAGACTTGCAAAAAATAAGCTTTTTGATTGTGTGTAGAAATTAATCCTCGTTTTATTATAAATAACTAGTGAGATATATCCTGCAAATGCGTATGAAATTAGAGTTGCCCACGCCGCACCCTCTATTCCCATTTTTGGAATTAAAATATAATTCATAAATATATTTATGACTGCACCACTTGCAGTATTAATAAAAGAAAATATTTGCAGATTTTCCGTCACAAGCCACTTTCCACTTGCAACTCCCAAAACACAAAAACACCAGCCCAAATGTATATTGTAAGCACACCTGCAGCTTGTGCATACTCTGCGCCATAGAGAAAATTGATGATCCAGCCACTCAAAAACGTCATTGGAATGGCAATGGCAATCGCCATCCATACCATCATATCATATAATTTTTGCAATCGTGCATAATATTCCTCTTCATTTCTCTTTTTTGTCACGATAATCGCGGGAAAGACCGAAGCGGTTATGATTGTGGGGATAAAATACCACATTTCACTCAAATTGACCGCCACAGAATAGCTCCCGAGTGCCTCATAGCCCATCATATTACCAATCATCACCTGATCGATACGCATATAGATCATCACAGAAATCGCAGATAATATGAGTGGCCATGAATCTTTCAACAAATCCCTCGCCACACCACGGTCAAACACCCACTTGCTGACATGTTTCTTGTTCTTATAATATGCAAAAGCAAAACCAATCGCCACAAAGATCGATTCCAATAACCCGACACTCGCAAACCATACAAGTGACGCACCCGTCGAAACTAAGCAGATCTTGATCGCTGCACTGATCAAAACCGCGGCGCTGCGTGAATATACAACGTATTTTGACACAACCTGCGATTGAAACCAGAGATCGATCACATCCGCCGCTTGAAATACCAGGGTAAACGATACTGTTGCAGTTATGATCGTAATGAGGATATCCCCTTTCAACACATGCGCAGTGACGACAGCGAGCACGACCGCGAGCATGCCACCCCATAATTTGAGATAAAAAACTGTCCCGAGGAGTTTTTCTTTTTTGATCTTGCCCTCTACCAATTCCCTCACTGCAATTGCGTCAAGACCCAACTTGGAAAAAACGCTAAAAAAACCTACAAGTGCTCCGGCATAACTCAAGACACCATATTTTTCCGGTCCCAAATAACGGATGACCCACACGCCCACAAAAAAAGCCACTGCCATACGAATTGCCGTATCCAGAAAAAGCCAGTTCGCATTAGTGATGATCTTTCGGAGTTCGTGATGTGCGCGATACTCGTGCCATTTTTTTTGCAAAAAATTTTTCATGTAATTATATCTTATATACATCATTTTTTTTAGCCATTCTCTTTTCGTGCATTTTATCAAAATATAGGAGTGCAGCGATCAATAAAGTGCTTTTACAATATTTTTTGTATAAAATTTCATGCTCATTATTATGTCTTGTCAGAGTTGTTTGTGAATCTTCTCTCATATGAAAATTACATATAATTGTATCAATAAAACGAGAACGAACTTTATTTTTTGCTAAACGCAACCACATATCATAATCCATATTGCTACGCAAATTCTCATCAAATGTGCCGTAAACATCAAATACATCTTTTTTCAAAAAAACACTCTGATGCATCACATAATTCATCAGAAGCAAATACCAAAATCGTATTTTGTGATGGCTTTTTCCATTCAGTACAACAAGAGAGGTATTATTAATGGTATTGATGACATGTGCCTTTCCATAGATCCAATCAGGACTATCATTCTTCTGGATGAAATCACTCACATTTTTGAGCACATCATGATCATAAAAACTGTCGTCAGAATGCAAATGATTGATATATTGCCCGGAAGATCTTTCGATCCCCTCATTCATTGCATGTGATATGCCTCGCGGTTCAGATTGAAAGACCTTTACTCTGTCTGGATGCTTTTGCCGATATTTCTCTATGATCGCCATTGTGCCGTCAGTAGAAAACCCATCAATGAAAATATGTTCAAAATCTTCGTATGTCTGCGCTTCCACAGAATCGATATTTTCTTGCAAATATTTTGCACTGTTATATGTGCATGTAACAATTGAAAATCTCATAATTATACTTTATGAACGGATATCCTATTCAACAACGATTTAAATATTTTACTAAAAACCTACACTTTATACAAAGAAATTTTGTATAATAAAAATTTATACAATGTAGTAAAAAGTATAAGAAATTTTCTCACAAACCGATTTTTGACATACCTCTCGTAGAGAATCACATTTTCTGTATTTGCTCTCCCAATGGTGCTTTGCGCATCTTCTCTGATCGAAAAATTGCAAATAATCTCATTGATGAATTTTGCATGAACATTCTTTTGCGTCAATTTCAACCACAGATCGAGATCCATATAATTCTTGAGCGTTTCGTCAAAATATCCGTACTTTTCAAAGATTTGCTTTTTGATAAAAACGCTTTGATGTGGGATGTAGTTGCTCACCAACAAAAGCAACCAAAATCGCGATTTATCATAAAAATATCTTCGCGGCGGTATGATCGTTGTTTTTTTATTTGCAACATTTACTACTCTCGCTTTGCCATAGAGCCACAAAGGTTCATGATTTTTTTTGATGAAGTCATCTACTTTGCGCAATACGTGATCGTCATAAAAGCTATCATCAGAATGGAGATGGATCAGGTATTCTCCCGCAGACCGCTTGATCCCCTCATTCATTGCATGTGATATGCCTCGCGGTTCAGATTGAAAGACTTTGACTCTATCCGGATGTTTTTGCTGATATGTCTCTATGATCGCCATTGTGCCATCAGTGGAAAATCCATCGATAAAGATGTGTTCAAAATCTTCGTATGTCTGCGCTTCCACAGAATCGATATTTTCTTGCAAATATTTTGCACTGTTATATGTACATGTAATGACTGAAAATTTCATAAATCAAAAAATATCTTTTAATAATCTCCTATAACTCATTTCTTCGACGCAAAAAATCCCACACCGAAATTCTTAAACCATGTAGAAAAATCTTGCGCAACTCGTCTACGCTGGATATATCGCCTTTTTCTGCAAAGGGCCCGCATATTTTTTATCACATCCCAAAACCCGCGAAGGGTCACACATGCGAGATCGACAGCACTAACATTTTTTTGAAATCGTTTCACGACGCCTGTGCCTCGCATTGACAGCGTAAGCAGATATGGATACCTGATCACAGAAAGAAAAATCGCTTTCCAAAAAAAACATCCCGGATAATTTTTGATGATATTGTAAAAAAGATTTCTATTGGTATGAAACGCGATGAATTTGGAATACCCTCCGGATGTCGCATTTTTGTGATGATAAACAATTGATCGCGGATTATATTGACATTTCCACCCTCGCAATCGTGCACGCCAGCCCATGTCGAGATCTTCGAGATAATACGCATACTCCTCATCAAAGAACATCCCTTCCTGCTTGATGTCATTGAGCAGTCGTGTGCTAAAAAGCGCTGCCGCGCCCGCAGGACAGAACACCTCACATGCGTCATTTGCTTCGCTGGATGTTTTATCCATGAGCCGATTGATCGCCATCCCATCGGGCGTAATGACCAATCCGGCAGAATCGATCACGCTTTTATTTGCATACATCAAGATCTTTGGCGCGACCATCTCCACATGATCTTTTTTATCAACACGTGCGACCAGCTCAGTGATAAATGCCGGATCAACCTCCGTGTCATTGTTAAGCAAGATGATATTTTGCGCGCCATGGTCGATCGCTGTTTGGATGCCGACATTGTTTGCCTTGCAAAAACCGGCATTATATCCCATGTCGATCACAAGCACCTCGGGAAATGCGTTTTGCACCATTGCGATCGAACCGTCAGCAGATCCGTTGTCCACAACAAAAACCGCGTGCTCGCACGGCTGTGCGTTGCGCAATGACAGCAGACACTGTGCCAAAAGCTCCTTTCTATTATAGTTGACGATGACAATTGCGTTTTTCATGTGATAAATTTTTCTTGTGTAAAAAATGTGGTGATCTTTTTTTGCATTACCTGCAATGTATATTGTTCCGCCTCTTTGACCGCGCCACCCGACAGCGCTGTCAATTGCTCCTGAGAATCCGCACTGCACAAGACATCGCGCACTTTTTGATAGAGATCATCTTCATCTGCACACACATATCCGTTGACCCCGTTTTTGACAAGTTCCGCGGACGCATTGTCCGGATATGCGATCACAAAAACCGGTAAACCGCAGGTATTTGCTTCAGCGACTGTGATGCCAAATCCCTCGCGCTCCGATGGCTGAATCATCACTTTGGACGATTTGATCCGTGTGATGAGCGTAGCATAATCCTCGACAAAGTCCTCGAGATCGATATGATCTTCCAGTTTTTTCGTTTTGATCATATCACTGATGCGTTCTTTATCCGGTCCATTTCCGATGATGAGTGCGCGTACAGAGATATGCTGTGAAACAAATTGTTCCACAATATGCACGATATGCTCGACGCGCTTGTGTGCGATGATCCGTCCGTAGTAGATCATATCATATTTTTTTTCTTGTGCGGGCACACTGTTTATCGCCTCAGCATCGATATATGCCGGCGGGAGGATCGCAATGTCTTTTTTGCCATCGGGAAATGCATGTGCGATCTTCTCTTTTGTGAAGTGTGAGATCGCGAGGATGTGATCACATGCGCCATAACTCATCCGCTCCAAAAACACACCCATCCACCAATGATACGGATAATATTTTTGCCAATACCCTTTTCCCCAATATTCCGCCCAACTCCCTATGATAATGGGTTTTTTTGTTTTGAAAAATAGTGCTAGACGCGCAAAGAGCAATGGAAAATACGGGAAGACATTGATCAAAAGGATGTCCTCACGAGAGCGCAAAACCCAAAAGAATGTCTTGATACCGAGCCACAAGCTCGACAGCGTGTTTCTTTTGCCGTTTTTTTTGTAAATCGCCAATCGCGGACAAATACCCGCATATGTGACACCGTCCTTGATCATTGTCGAAGCGCCATCCCATTGCTTCATCGTGACGACCTTTACTGCATTGTGCTGTGACAACATCGTCGCGTAATCATAGATCATTTTTTCCTGCCCGCCAAAAAAATACGGATACACACTTTCTGTGATGAACGCGATCTTTTTCATAGTAAAATTATTTTATTCTGTTGAGCAAGACGACCAATTCATCATGCCGACGCTTGATCGAACTCAAGATCAGCCCTGCGATACCACTGATGAGCCCCGCGATAAAGAAAAACCCGGACACAATAAGCGACGGCACACGCGTCACGACCCCTGTTTCAAAATATTCTTTCGTGCCATACCACCCCAAGATGACACCAGCTGCAAAACAAAAACCCAACAAAGTCGTAAAAAATTGCAACGGTTTATAATCGCGAAAGAGCGAGACAAGCGTATACAGTGCGATCGTGCCGTCGCGCACGGCATTGATCTTGGAATGACTGCCGTCAGGCCGTGCATGCAGAGAGATCGGCAATTCTCTTACGATCATTCCTTTTTCGACTGCCTGAATCGTTAATTCCGGCTCGATAGAAAAACCTCCGGCGAGAAGTGCTGTCGAATTCATGAAACGCTTGTTCATCACGCGCAGACCTGACTGCATATCATTGAGATGCGTATAAAAAAACATGTTGAGCGCGATATTCAAAAATTTGTTCCCAAACCAATGACTCGTGCTAAACGCATCTCTGTTGGTCACTGTCATGCGATCTCCCACTGCCATGTCAGCGACATCTTTTACGATCAATTCTATCAACTGATGCACATCAGACGCTCGATACGTATCATCCCCATCCACAAGCACAAAGATATCTTCACGGAATTCCTCCAATGACCGCTGTACGGCATGTCCCTTCCCCTGTTTTTTCTCAAATACCACTTCAGCACCCGCCTCCAGAGCCTTTGCGTGTGTGTGATCGGTGGAATTATTGTCCACCACCAAAACACGCGCTTGTGGCAATTCTTTCCTGAAATCGCCAATGACCTTTTGAATTGTTTTTTCCTCGTTGTAACATGGGATGACAACGATGATCTTTTCATTCATATACTCTTTATTTTAACTTAAATACGGTAAAGTGCATACTCTCCCCCTTGTATTTTTCCGATTGCACATTATAGCGCTCTTCGATCAATTCCGGACTCAATGCGATCGTCCCGGTAAATACATCCGAATTGGAAAGGATGATCTTTGCTCCAAAATCATTTTTGATCGCGTTGATAACCTTCTCACTATTTTCTTTTTTAAACGCGTTGCGAGATTCTGCGTCCGTTCTTTTGACCATTAATTCATCAAACAATTCATCTTTGCACACCTTTGGCAATTCACAATAGTACTTATATGCAAAAATATTATAATATTTCCAGTACAACGACTCATCATATGCTTTGAGTGTCAACGGCTCAATGCCCATGGAATATTTATTGTGTGCATTTGTAAAAAACATCAAATTAAAATAACTCCAGTTATGCAAATACACCTTGTCACCATCATCAGAGTGCTCGTCGATCCACTGCGCCGCACGTTGCGCCGGACGATAATCAAATGTATTTGCTTCATTATAAATATGTGAAAAAGAATACGCACACATGGCAAGTACAACAACCCACACGCTACATTCAAAGCCCTTCCCTCCAAACGATCGTGGCGGGATCAATTGTGTGTCAAGTAATGCTGTAATGACAAAGCCCAGCAAAAGGACAAGTGCCGGTATGAAAAAATCAAAAAGTCGTCCCGTAAGAAAAAAGGATCCGCCCGCCATGCATAATGTAAAGATCATCAACGTGATCAACCAATGCATTTTACCTGCATGGAGCGCTTCATGCACATCAGCATCTTTTTCCCTAAATAAGTGATACATATATGCCACGGCCATCACACAAAAGATCATCGTAACCACGGTAACCGATTGTCCGAATGTATTCATCGTGAGATCCATCGTCGCCATTTCAATGCCGCCAAGTGATCCATGTGCTGATGCAGAACCACTTTGCTGGATCTTAAAAATCCATTGCAACCATCTAAACAATGACCCGGGAAAACCGGGAAAAAATGCCATGCCAAAAATAATCCCACCAAGCGCTGCCACAAAGACCTTTACATCAACCTTTTTTTCTACAAGATAACGAGAAAACTCCACCATGCCCACGATGATAAGTGGCATAAAATATGTGGATTGATGCCACAACACATGAATGAGTACGACAAAAAAGAGGGGAACGTACTTTCTATGAATTGCAAAACGCATCTCAAAAAAAACAAGTGCGATCATCAAGACAAGAGCCCTCCCGAGCAACATCCTCGACACAAAAAACGATGACCCCACAAGAAGCAATGTAAAAAAAAGCGGATGACGCACATGTTCTTTGCGCATCAAAAAATACATCAGTGCAATCACGACACCGCCATAAAACGCATCCAGAGCACGCAGTGCAAAAATCCAATCGTGGAAATATGTAAAAGGAATGAGCGACACTTGAAACAAACTCACGGCATAACGACTGCCACCATCTGAATGCGATAAAAGATAGATCCAATCGAAGTGATTGACAGCATTCAATCCCTCCGTCCGAAGCAGATATGCATACTTGAGATGAAAATAATGATCATCAAATATCGGATCCCCCTCGGCAAAAGCATAGATCGTCATCACAATAGCAAAGAACACGACAAAAAGAATCGTCGACGCAATGCGTGGACGACCCCAAATATTTTTCAAAAAAACCACACCCTGATCAATCGCTCGATGCATGACATGACGCCCTCGATCTTCAGTCACTGCCGTCGCATTCTTTTTTCGCTTTTTCCCCATACTGTTATTTTAACTTAAATACCGTAAATTCCATATATTTCCCTGCAAATTTCTCAGATTTTACATGAAATTGATCCTCGATCAGATCGGGATTCCGCTCGATCGTTTCACTAAACACGTCTGATCCCGATATGATAAATTGCGCGTCAAAATCATTTTTGATGGAAGTGATGATCTTGCGACTATTTTCTTTCTCCACTTGATCTTTTTTATCCTGACTCGCATCTTTGATGTTTTGCTTGAGTGCTGTAACGATATCGCCGCAATCACCCGGTTTATCACAATAATAATTATACCGAAACATATTATAATATTTCCAGTATAGTGCTTCATCATAGGATTTTAAACTCATCGGCTCAATACCGGTACTATAGACATTATGCGAGTTTTCAAAAAACATCAGTGGAAAATTTCCCCAATCCTGCAAAAAGACCTTGTCCCTTCCCGTTGAATGCTCTTGTACCCATTGCGCCGCTTGCCGGGCGGGTGAATAATCATATTGCTGGGCAAGCGCATAGATATTGATCCCTGTATTCAAAAAAAGTATACCACAATACAATCCTATGCCAAATTTTAGAAACGTACCGAAAGAGCGTTCCATCGTGACTTTTTCGGTCATACCGATAAATGTCACCAAGAACGCCACAAGGACAAATGCGATCGGAATAAAAAAATCAAAGACACGTCCACTCATCGTAATTGTGGCTGACATCATGCTGATCATCGATACAAAAAGCGCGTAGATCCAGATCACCTGTTTTTTGTCCGTTTTTTGCAAAAAAGAATCCCCGTGCTTTTTTTGTGTTACATAGATAAAAATAACGGCGATACTGCTAAGAACGATCAGGAGGAGGAGCATTTTTTCTTCGGCAAAGTAATTCATAAAATCCTTTGATGCCATTTCCCCACCGCCAATCGACTGTGCGTTGCCGGTCTGCACATCTGTCTGCGCAGTCGTTTGCAGACTGATAATATTACCCGCCCACAAAAATAGCGACTGCGGAAATCCCGGAAAAAATGCCATGCCCACAACCGTTGCAAGTGCCGTGGATGCAATATTTCTCAAAAACATCTTATGCTCCGTCAAATATCGCGCAATTTCCACAACACCGACAAAAAAGATCGGCATGAAATATGTGGATTGATGCCACAACACATGAAATATGCACACCAGGAACAATTGCTTATACTTCCTTTCAACCGCAAAATATAATTCCAAAAAGATCAATCCAACCGCCAAAACAAACGCGCGACCCAATAGCAATCGCTCGATGAAATACATGGAGCTAAATAATGCCACGATAAAAAAGAGAGGATATCGCACATGCGCTTTTCGCAAGACATAATAGATTAAAGCAAGTGCCGCACTGAGATAAAATGCATCCGCAATATACAACCCCAGCAACCAATCGTGAAAATATGTAAATGGAATCAGCGACACTTGAAATAACGTTGCCGCATAACGACTGCCACTATCAGAATGCGACAAAAGATAGATCCAATCAAAATGATTTACGGCGTTCAATCCTTCCGTTCGAAGCAGATATGCATACTTGAAGTGAAAATAATGATCATCCATGCGCGGATCACCCGCCGCATATGCATAGATCAACGATATACTCACAAATATCCCCAAAAATACGACGAAAGCTGCACTGAGAGGATGAAGACTCCAGTGCTTTTTTATACGATCCCACAACATAAATTTATCATTAAAGCATGTATCCTGCACCAAAAAACTCTATCTACTTGCTGTTTACCATAAACAGCAAGTAAGAACAATCTTTTTGTACTAACAACCTGCGAAAGTTGTCGATGTTTCTGTAACTGTTGCACTTGTACAACCACCTGCTTCATTTGCATTTGCTGTAACAGTAAGTCGGAATGTACCACCTGCACACTGGTTGCCAATGGCGATGCTGCTGATAACCGGTGAAGCTGGATATGTTGCCTGTACTGCCGGGCTACAAATTTCTGCACCTGAAGTAGTTTGCAATGCGCCACCCACCTGATCACAACACAAAATTGCTGCTGGAGCAATTGATGATGCTGATGATTTGAATGATGCTTGTTTTGCTTTATTACGTGCACTGTTCAACGATACCAAAACAATAGATGCCAAGATACCGATGATCGCGATCACGATCAAAAGTTCAATCAATGTAAAACCTTTTTTCATCTATATGTCACCTCCATTCTTTTTTTGTTTTTTTCTTTACTAAACTATTATACACCCGAATGTCAAAATATGTAACCCCTCCATCCACAACTTATACCCATGCCAGTTTTCAATGATCAATTATCAATTTTCAAAAAAATAATTTCTTGCGCTTTCAATTTCTACTCCCTACCACCTACTTACTACCACCTACTCCCTAGATCACAATTGTCCCGCAATATTATAGATCGGCAACAAAACAGCCATGACCAATACACCCACACCCAATCCCAAGATCACGATAAGGATCGGCTCAATGATCGACGAAAGATTGCGCGTGATCTGATCGACTTCCGAAGTATAAAATCGCGCAACATCTTCCAATATCTCGCTGAGACGACCAGTCTCCTCACCAATCTTGATCATGCTCGATACCATTGGTGGAAATTCATCGTGTTTGAAAAATTCCTTATTGATCTCACCGCCAACTTTGACATCCTGTGCTGATTTAAGGATGATGTTTTTGTACACGATATTGTCCACGACATCCGCCACAACGATGAGCGCACGCACAATCGGGATACCTCCCTTGAGGAGAACGGAGAGATTGTCCGCAAAGCGCGTGATATAGACATACTGGAATAATTGACCGACAACAGGGATGCGCAATTTGATCCGATCCCACTCCTTTTTACCCTCTTCAGAACGCGCGTAATAGATCATCGAAGCAACAATGCCCGCAATCACAATAAGAACGGCCCACCAATACGCTTGCATGAAATCCCCGATCTTGATCATTAATTGCGTGTACCATGGGATCTCTACATTCAATTCTTTGATCACTTGTGTCAACCGTGGCAAGATCCACGTCATCGTCAAAAATCCGATAACCCCGGCAACACTGATCACAAAGACCGGATACATCAAGGCACCGCGCACCTTGCTTTTTAATTGATAATTTTGTTCAGCACTTTGGGCGACAAATTCGATCGCCCCTTGCAAATTACCGGATAATTCACCCGCTCTGATCATATGGACAGCAAGCGTCGTGAACACATTTTCATGTTTTGCAAAACTTTCCGAAATCGACATACCATCCTCCACATCGGCGGCAACCTCGGTAATGACGAGTCGTAACTGGACATTTTGCGTCTGATTATGAATCGTGCGCAACGCAGGCGCGATTGGAATTTTTGCACCGACAAGTGTCGACAACTCACGATAAAAAAGCAAAAGATCCTTCTGCGAGATCGATGATGTCATTCTCTCCAAAGCGGCGGCCAGTGAGGTTCCCGGCTTGTATTCTTTCAATTCCAACGGGACGAGGTCATTCTTCTGTAATAATTGTGTCGCTGTTTCTCTGTCGATCGCCTCAATTTTTCCCCGCTTCACTTCACCCTCGCGCGTAGTTGCCTTAAATTTAAATTGCATAAAAAATAGTTTATAAAGTTAAAAGTTTGTAAAGTTTAAATTTTATAAAGTAAATAATAATTCATATTTGTAATAGCATAAGATTGTTATTGATTGAAAAGACTTTATGAGCTTTTCACTTTCGACTTTATAAACTGCTTATTTATTCTTCAATATGTATTTGCTCTCCCCGCCCCACAAGCATACGGACATAATCACGATTCTTGGCATATGTCATTGCATAATCCAATGAGATGTCGCCGGACTGCAACAATTGCGCAAGCGCTTTGTCCAGAGAGATCATCCCTTCTTTTGAGCTTGTTTCGATCACGGTGTCGATCTGATATGTTTTGTCTTCGCGGATGAGATTCTCGATCGCATGATTCTTGATCATGATCTCGCATGCCGGCACGCGACCGCCATTTGTATGTGGGATCAAGCGTTGTGACATGACACCGAGAAGCACATTTGCAAGTTGCGCGCGGATCTGATTTTGCTGATGTGACGGAAATGTATCCACAATACGATCGATCGTTTGTGCCGCATCATTGGTATGCAGTGTGGCAAAGATCAAATGTCCGGTTTCTGCAGCAGTGATCGCCGTGCCAATCGTTTCAAGATCACGCATCTCTCCAATCAATATCACATTGGTATCCTCACGCAATGCCGCACGCAGAGCACCGGAAAATGTTTGCGAATCCTGTCCGATCTCCCTTTGATTGATAATGCAGAGATCCTGCTCATACATATACTCGATCGGATCTTCGATGGTGATCACATGACTTTTCTTGTTGTGGTTGATATAATCCACAAGCGCGGCAAGCGTCGTTGACTTCCCATGTCCTACCGGACCCGTTACGAGAAAGAGTCCCTGCGAAAAATTTGCAAATTCATAAACCAATTGTGGCACACCCAATTCATCAAGCTGTCGAATATGACTATTGATCACACGCATGACAATGCCGACATGACCCCTCTGATAAAACACATTGGTACGAAATCGCACTTTTTCTTCCAAACTGTACGAAAAATCAATTTCACCACTTTCGAGAAATTTTTCCTTATGATGTGCATTCATGAAGTAGTCCGCAAACGCTTTTGTATCTTCCGGTAACAAAACGGCCTCTTGTTCAAGCGGGATCAGCTTTCCATCGATCCTAAGGGTTGGATGTCTTCCTACGGCAAAATGAAGATCTGACGCATTTTGTTGTGCACCCAATCGCAATAAATTTTTCAACCGTTGTTCTACGTGTAAAGAGCTCATAATCCGTATATATTTTTATTTTAATTTAAGACTTTCTGCAAACATCTCCTATGTCATGTATTTTTGCACCTTTGCCAAAACTTCCGATGGTGTAAAATGTGATTTGATCAAAAAATCTTTTGCACCAAGCGCCATGCCTCGATCCACATCTTCTTTTTGTGAAAGATTTGTCAGCAAAACGACAGGGATTTCCTTCCATTCCGGACGATGACTGATCGCCTCCAAAACATCAAAGCCATCCATATACGGCATGACAATGTCCAAAAGCATGATATTGGGTCGCGCGCCGGCCTCCAACTTTTCAATTGCATCACGACCGTTACTTGCCAAAATGACGTTATATCCCGCATCTTTCAGCTTTACCTCATAAATATCGCCAATGAACGCATCGTCTTCCGCGATCATGATGGTTTTTTTTGTTGTTTCTTCTTGTGTCATAGGTTTTCTTTATAATGAAATAAGATTTTATCAATGCGCGTGTTTTTTATCCTTTTGCATCTGATCCTCATCAGTGACTTCATCAAGTTTTCCGCCAATGCTCATATCCCCTTCCGTAACGCGTTCGAGCTCAGACAACGTTGTCAATCCAAGCAGTACTTTCAGTATACCATCTTGTTTCAAAGTAATAAATCCCTTATTGCGCGCTTGTCTTTCAACCTTGACGATATTACCTTCTTCTTCTACGATCAAATTTTGCATGTCATTATCCACTTCAATTGCTTCATAGAGAGCGAGGCGTCCTTTCAATCCCAATTCGCCACAGTTCTTGCACCCTTTCCCATGATAAAATTTGAACCCCTGTGATATATCCAATCCGTATTTTTTCATTTCCTCCTCGGATACACCTTCCAAATCACGTTTGATCTGCTCCACGATATTATCCGGCATATGCATTTCCTCTTTACAATCCGGACAAATGCTTCGCACCAGGCGCTGCGCAGCGATCACGCGCAAAGCGGATGCGATCAGAAACGGCTCAATGCCCAAATCAATAAGTCGTGGCAACGCACCAATGGCATTATTTGTATGCACCGTCGAAAAAACAAGATGTCCGGTAAGCGCAGCATGTACAGCGAGTTCTGCAGTTTCACCATCACGAATCTCACCTACCATGATCACATTTGGATCCTGACGGAGAATACTGCGCAAACCGCTTGCAAAAGAATATCCGATTTCCGGCTTGACCTGTGATTGGTTGATGCCCGGAACAAAATACTCTACGGGATCCTCCAATGTAATAATGTTTCGTTCCTCCCCATTGAGAATCTGCAAAAAAGCATACAATGTGGTGGATTTCCCCGATCCGGTCGGCCCTGTCATAAGGATCATGCCATACGGATCTTTGATGCGCTTCAAGAACATCTCATGCTGTGTGCCCATCATACCAAGTTCAATAAGATCAAATGTCTGACGATCCTTTTCCAAAACACGCATCACAATTTTTTCACCCTCAACAACAGGCAAACTGGATACACGAAAATCAATATCATTTCCCTGATCATTGATGCGAAACCGTCCATCTTGCGGCTTGCGTCTTTCATCAATTTTCAAATTAGAAAGGATCTTAATGCGAGAAATTACCGCTCTACCCACATCCTCAGGAAATGTCAGAGATGCATGCAAAATACCATCCTGTCGAAAACGCACACGATATGTTTTGTCAATTGGTTCAATATGAATGTCTGATGCCTTTCCATCCAACGCATGCTTGATAATCACATGCACAAGCTTTGCCACAGGCGCATCTTGGATACTTTCTCTCTCACCGATAACATTAAGTGAGTCTTTTTTCTCCTCATCTTCAATCTCAAAAGATTGCACCACATCTTCCACCGCTTTTTCGGCACTACCATACAACGCATAGAGTTTCTCCAACAATTCATCCCCGGCGAGATAGATCTCAATATTCATATGATCCTTCTGCGCAATAAATCGCAAAATATTCAACGCATTGACATCCTGTATATCTTTCATGGCGACGTGCAGTGTTTTGGTTTTTTTGTCACGATCAAAAATCGCAATTCTATTTTTCTTTGCGATATCTTCAGACAACATCTGAATTGATTCTCGATTTGCATTCGTCGGTATATCTACCAGCACTTTCACTCCCAATTCCTGTGCACGCGCGACAAGCTGATCACGCTCATCGTGATCCTTTTGCCCGACATCATCCTGCGTTTCGTTTTCGCCTTGTGTCATAATTCTGTAAAAAAATTATGGTAAAAATGGGTTTGGTCTGTTCGTCGACTGCGACACTAACGGATTTGTCTGTGCTGTTGCTTTCATCACAGTATCAATAGAATCAAAATCCGTCTTTTGATCAAATGTCGATGGATTGACTTGTGCCTGTCCAGGGATATAGCCATATGCAAAAGAGATCACACCACTGAGCATTTGTTCTTGTTGCATGTCCACTGCAGCTCCCCCTTCACTTTTTTCTTTCTCAACTTTTGTCAATTCAAGTGTCTTGAAAGCATATAACCGTTTGAGATGAAAAAGCTCGTATGAAAACTTCTTGAATTCCTCATATGTACCACTTGCGATCATTTTTCCTTCGATCAGGTATGCTTGTTGATCCGCAGCTGCAGAAGATCGTACATCTTGCCGTCCTTCAGAAAAACCGACAGAAAACAAACTCACACCGGACTTCTCCGCAAGTTGCGAAATATCACTAAGAATAATCTCCTCTCGTTGATCATTTGGCACAAAATCCATAACAAAACTCTTTTCTTCTGGATGACTCTTTACCGTATCCACAAAAGCATTCACATTCTTTTGTTTTTCTTGCGCCTTCGCAAGCATTTCCTTTTTTTGGACAACGGTCTTTTTTTCCGTAGAAATTGAACGCGATGTCGGTACAACCAGTGCAATCACAAAATAAAGCACTAGCAGTAAAATAACAGGAAACAGGAGCATTCTAATGATCATATTTTTATTTTATTAGTAAATATACATTATTGATTTAGCGTCGTGTCACTTGCCGTTGCATCGCTTTGCGACGGCAACAAAACCTCATTGTTAACATTGTCCGGCACCGCTGCCACAACATCATCATATGGCGACGCTGTGGATGGCTTTACATCCATCGTAAGCGTAAAGATGATCCGACCGAAATCATCACGGTCCGTTGTACCCACTTTTACATTTTCAAAATATTCACTCTTTTTGAAAACATCGATTTGTTGTGCCATGACATCGAATGTATCTGAATCCGCAGTGATCGTTACCTTTCCTTGTCCGGTAATTGTTGAGCTGACAGTTCCCACCGTCTTTTTTTCATGTGCGCCGGAATCATGTTGAAACGATTTCAAAACCACGCGAGGAATCATGATCCTCTCGATCTCTTGGAAAATATCATTTGTGTCATATCCGCGATATAATTCCTTATCCATAACGTGTGATCGCACAGCAAAGTCCGATGTTTCACCGGATAGTGATTTGACAATTTCATCATTGACAGCTGTAATTTCTCCATCCAAAACATCTGACTCGGAGCGCAATGAACTTTCCCATAATTTCAAAAGTCCATATGATGCAATAACTACAACAAGCACGCCGAAAGAAACAAGAAGCGCCCTCGAAATCGTTCTCTTACGCGGTGTCCCGCCTTGATCATCTTCAACTGCTGTATTTTTAAAACCAATTCCTGAAACCATATTTTTATTTTTAATGATTTAAAAAAATATATATAAAAATTTATACATCAATGCGATCCTTTTTCATCGATCCCTCGCAAAGCAAGTCCAATTGCGACAGAAAATGCCGAGGAAAGATCTTTGATTTTACCGGAAGTATTCTCATCATATACGACATGGCTTAGTGGATTACCCATTGTCACTTTTAATCCTGTAAGTTGCGCCATATACTCTGGCAACCCCACAAGAAGCGACCCACCCCCGCAAAGGACCAATGACTCTACAACATCGCTTTTTTGTGTATCCAAAACGCGTTTCACCTCATTTGCCACGAAATTCAATGACGGAAATCCCACCTTTGTTGCCCCCGTAAAAAAATTTTCTCCCCCCTCTTTCAAAACAACAGCACGTTCTCGTGTGATATTCAAGCTTTGCATGATCGCATTGGTCATATCAGATCCGCCAATATCAACACTGCGACTGATATGCACGATACCATTCTCTACCAAAACGATATTTGTCGTTTTCGCACCCATATCCACCAGAATGAAGCGCCCTTTTGTATTGCCGATAATTGCACGCGCAAGTGAAAAAGATTCCAGCTCCAACGAATCGATCACTACTGGTACATCTTTGAATAAACTGTCATAATATTGCACTTCACTCTTTGGCGCGGCAACAAGTAGCACCTTCATCGTTGGATTTTCTTTGTCTTTTTCGGTTTCTTCCTCATCCAAAACATCCCAGCTGACATTCACTTCATCCAATGATGCGGGAATATATTTTCGTGATTCAAATTTGATCGCAGAAGCAACATCTTTTTCACTCATGCGCGGGAAATCCACGATCATCACCAGACCATTGAAACTCGGAATTGCAACGATCGCCTTTCTTGCAGTTGGCTTCATCTGAGAAAATAGCTCCCGCAATGCATCACTCAAACGCTTCGCGTAATCATTATCATATGCATCGGGAACTTCTTTGATATTTGTCACGTTCACCCACCCATAATTCGTCAAATACGGCCTCCCCTTGGAAACCTTTAACTCCACAGCCTTGATTGACTGTGTTCCAAAATCCACCCCAAGATAATGTCCTGACCGTGAAGAAAACAATGACATAACTTTTTTTTATTTTATATTTTCATTATCTGTATTGTACCACAATATTTTACAAAACCGCAAACGACCTACACTACTTCTTCTGAGACAATCTCTTTTTTACGTGCATCATTTACCACTTTATGCACTTCTTTTGCAATTGTATCAAGGAGTTTTCTATTCGCTTTTAGCGTTGCTTTTGCTTGTTCTCTCCCGACGCCGAGTTTTTCCTCTTTATAACTATATGAATTGCCTTTTTTCGTAATAACCTCATATAATGATCCCACATCCAAAACGTCTCCTGTGAGAGAAATGCCTTCATTGTACATAATATCAAACTCTGCAACCTTAAATGGTGGAGCCACTTTGTTTTTTACAATCTTCACTTTGGTACGGTTACCCACAACATTATCACCTTTTTTGATTTGTGCCGATCGCCGTACATCCATACGCATCGACGCATAGAATTTGAGTGCATTGCCACCAGTCGTTGTCTCAGGATTACCAAACATCACACCAATCTTCATGCGGATCTGATTGATAAAGATCACCACACAATTTGATTTTGCGATGATCGGCGTTAGCTTGCGCATCGCTTGACTCATAAGTCGCGCTTGTCGTCCCATGTGTTGATCACCCATTTCCCCATCGATCTCTGCCTGTGGCGTCAAGGCTGCAACAGAGTCCACCACAATCACATCCACCACATCCGATCGCACCAATGTTTCCACAATATCCAACGCCTGCTCTCCGGCATCCGGCTGTGACACAAGAAGGTCATTGATCTTCACACCAATATTTTTTGCATATTCCGGGTCAAGTGCATGCTCTGCATCCACAAAAGCCGCCGTTCCGCCATCTCTCTGCGCATTCGCAACAATATGCAATGCAAGCGTCGTTTTACCTGATGACTCCGGTCCGTAGATCTCGATCACACGACCGCGTGGCACACCACCGATCCCCGTCGCAATATCCAGAGAAAGTGCACCCGTCGAGATCGCAGCGACATCAACGCGTGGCACATCACCCAATTTCATAAGCATGCCGTCTCCAAATTTTGTCCTAATCTCTTTCACAACCGCATCAATACTTTTATTCTCTTCAAGATTCTCCGCTTTCTTTTTTGCCATATATTTTGCAATAGAATGATTACGTCAACAATTATTCCTCCCCCACCTCCTTATAATGCACTATATCATACCTTTCATTGTACTAAAAACACTCGCAATTGTCATCTTTTTTCTGAATCGTCATTATCATCTTTTGGGATATTGTCACAACGTGTATCCTTGTCATATACACGATCTTTGATGCTCTCATTACCCTCGCCAAGCGGTATGAAATTTTCACCATCACAACTCACAAGCGTTCCTCCTCCGTTATCAGTGGTGATCATGATCTCTTTTGCTGCATGAAATTCTTTATTGTCACCCATAACAATTGTGCCATTATACACATTTGTGCCATCAGCAAGAACACTGACCGTAATTGTTTCTTTTTTTGTTTGTACAAAAAGTCGCACGTCTTTTTCCGGCTCCTCGATCACATACTGCGCATCGACGATCACATCCATTGCACTTTCCTTATCAAATTTATTGGCACTTTTTACATGAATGATATTCACTCCTTGCAACAAACCTACGCTCTCTGTAAATGATCCGTCCATACCGACAAATACCTGTTGTCCGTTTATAAAAACTCGCGAGTTATTGCGTGTTTTACCCTGCACCACGATAGAATCTTGTGTCACAACACTGTTTTGCGCAGGAGATTCTACAATAAGCCACGGAGAGGATATGAAATTATCAACGCCAAAATACAAATACACTCCGATTGATCCCAGTATCAAAAACCCTACCCCTACCATGATCACGCGCGGAGTGAACACAAAACGTGGCACATACGGCAATTTGTTTACCGTTTCCTCCTCATCTTTACTGTTAATGTTGTTGTATACGCTATATTCTCGTTCAAAAAGATTGAGAAGCACGTGCTCAGTCACACCAAAGAATCGCGCGTACGAACGTACAAATCCTTTTACATACACCTTCGTCGGCAATTTATTATATTGTCCTTTTTCCAATGCTTCAATATAAGAATCCTTCACATTGATCTTGTGCGAAAGATCATACACACGCATATGACGCTCCTCCCGCAATTGCCGCAACTTCTCGCCGAGTGTCAGTGATTTTACCTTTTTCCGTACAAAACTTTTTTCAATCATAACGCATCATCAAAATTATCAACTCGTTCTGAATTTCTCCTTCCTTATATATTCTTACTGTACTGGATAATACGCCTTTTGTACAAGTTTATACGTCTTCGTCCATGTGCACCTCCACATTATCATTATGATTGTCAGTCAAAACCCGCCGTCCGCGCGATCCTTCCGCAGGACCGACCACACCATTGCTTTCCAACTCATCTATCAATCGCGCAGCACGCGAATATCCGATACGCAACCGCCGCTGAATATATGATGTTGACGCTTTACCTGTCTGAATAACCAACTCTTTTACCTCCGCATAAAGCGGGTCATCCGACTCCATAGAAGATCCTCGATTGAGATCAAGGGTCATCGCACCGCCGGAGACCTTGCCGCTACTACCCTCTGCCATAAAATCCTCATCAATTGCATATGCACCGACACTCTGCGCTTGTCTCTTAATGAAGTTTACCACTCTTCTTACCTCTTCCTCCTCTACAAAGGCGCTTTGTAAGCGATGTGGTGTGGAGCTTTGCGGACTGATAAAAAGCAGATCGCCATTACCCACCAACTTCTCCGCTCCCGGCACATCAATAATTGTACGTGAATCGATATTTGTCGCAACTTTGAGAGCGATTCGCGCAGGCAAATTTGCTTTGATGAGTCCCGTGATTACTTCAACACTTGGTCGTTGCGTAGAAATCACCAAATGAATACCTACTGCGCGTGATTTTTGTGCCAAACGAACGATCACACCTTCCACTTCTTTGCCGTGTGATGACATCAGGTCCGACAATTCATCAATGACGATCACAATTGCAGGAAGATTTTCCATTTCTTCTTCACACCGCTGTCCCGTCTCAGGATCGACGAAAGACCGCACACCTCCCGTTTCTCTCTTTTGTCCATATGATGCGAGATCGCGCGATCCTGTTTCTTCCAACAATTTATAGCGTCGCTCCATTTCAGAAACTGCCCATTTCAATGCATTGATCACTTTGCTGTTATCCACGATCACATCAGCCAAAAGATGCGGAATGCCATTATACAAAGTCAGTTCAACATGCTTTGGATCCACCAAGATCAATCGTAGATCATCCGGCGAATTCTTGTAGAGAAGCGATAATAAAATACAATTGATTGTCACGGATTTCCCGGACCCTGTCGTACCTGCGACAAGAAGATGTGGCATCTTACTGAGATTCTCAAAAACATAATCACCATTTACATCCTCCCCCAAGGCAAGAAGTAATTTCTTGTTTGGGTTGGAAAATTCATCAGTATTCAATAAATCACGCATACGCACGGTTGCCGGCGATTTATTTGGCACTTCGATCCCTACAAATGATTTGCCCGGAATTGGCGCCTCGATACGAATTGGATGTGCGGCAAGCGCAAGCGCGAGATCGGCATTGAGTGCTGTGATGCGCGAAAGTTTCACACCACTCTGCGGACGAAAGCTGTATTGCGTCACTGTCGGACCGGTGACAATATCATCCAACTCCATCGTAATTCCAAAATTGGCGAATGTTTCTTCAATGCGCGCAGCTCTCTGTTTTACATCACCACATTGTGCTTTTTCCCCGCCCTTTTTCAACAACTTGAGTGGTGGCAATTCCCAATCCACATCGCGTGGCAACGTCCTCACGTGCTCGATCATTTTTTGCTCGACGATCTCCTGCGCTTTTTGATGTGCTGACCCGACAAAAACAGGTGCACTGACCGCTGATCGCTCTTGTACATTTTGATATTCTTCATCATCAAAATCCGTATCATCAAGATCATCCTCGCTCGTATAATCATCCGATATGATTTCCGCTTGGCTCTCTTCCGGATCCATTGCTTCATTGTCATCATCTGCTGACTCATCATCTTTTTTCTTTCGCCAAAACATCCATGTATGTTCGGGTTTACTGATAGATACGCGATCACTCATGCCGACAAAAGACATGTTGAACGCCACAATGAGTCCGACAAGAATCACTGCAATAAGTACAACCGTTCCCGCAATTTTACCCATAAATGCCACCAAGAGATGCGCAAGTATATATCCCACATAACCACCACCTACGCCTTCCTGCGCCATCTTTGCATAGTGGCTTTGTTCAAAAGGCAACAAGTGAAGAAGGGCAAGAAAACCCCAAAACGCAAAAGAAATTCCGATGATCTTTGTCACATAAAATTGTGTATCAACTTTCTTGCGCAATAATATAAATCCGGCAAAAGCAAAAACAAACGGCGCAATATACTTTCCCCATCCAAAAATTTTTCCGACGCCAGCCGTCATTTTTGCACCCGCAATGCCCGCCGCATTAAAAAATCCCAAGATAAAAAGTAAAGCCACAACGAAAAGAACAATCGCCGCGATCGATCGTTTCGCATGACCGCTGAGCTGTAATGACACAAAGTCTTCCCCATCCCCCTCATATTCTCCTTCTTCTTTTTCTTTTTTTGATCGCATAAACATGTGAGATCATTACCCCATTAAAAATCATATTTCATTTTAACACAAAAAAGACTTTTTCTACAATAAAAGCCGGCGCGTACCAGCCCCGGCTTGTGTAATAGACCATCTGTTGTTATCCGATCATTTTTTGCCACATTTTTCGATCATGGATACCCAGATTTTGTGTAATCTCCTGTGCTTCTTCGTGACGGCCTTGTCGATGCAAATCACGCGCCTCGATCAACTGTGCAAATTTTTCCGCCGTATCGATCACTGCAACTTTGCGGGTACCGTTACTGGCACTATGATATGCCAGCCAATCGTGTGTATCTACGGCATTTTTTAGCACTGTACGACGATCAAATTGTGGATATGAAAATACATCGCATTCACGATCTTGCACGTCATGTGTTGCAATCGACTGCTGGATAGTACAGTACTTCTGCGCGATCATTTCAGATCGCACATTCCCGTACTTGGTATTTTTTACACCCATATATGACGCCTGCGCCATGTTGACCCCGATCGCACCAGCAGCAATAACTGTCACCAAAGAACTCATAAATATTTTTCTCTTTTTTTTCATAAAAAACAATTTACATATTACATGCACTAGTACGTATGTAATGCATGATTATCTTTCAAAAGAGTTACGCATGAACCATTAAAAGCAAAAGCAACCGCTAAAATACGGATTTTGCGTCTGATCATTCTTCTTCCGCAACGCGCCATCGCACTTGTTCATTGCAAATATACGACACGGGATGAGACATGACGTGAATACGCTCAATGATCTGTTCTCGTTCGTTTATTTCTCGCTCTTCCAATTCTGCGCGCAATTTGTCTTTGATCGTCTGACGCAAACCGTTAATTTGCCTCGTACGCACATCGCATGCGACAAAAACGCCCTCCTCATTGACCCTGCCAAGAAAAACCACTTGATCACTCGCTTGCAAATGCTCCTGTTTTTGCGGATCAATATTGCCCGTAGACACCGCCAACAAACGATTTTCCGGTGTCATGATCACAACAAAGGACGGATCATAGGATATGATCTGTCCCATAATAATTCCTTTTTCCGGCATATTAAAGAGCATCGTTCTCCTCTTGTCCACATTGTAATAATACCGCACATGCGTACCCAACAAATGATCCACATAATAGCTGACACCAACTTTATAAAACACCGCCCCCAGCGCGACACTCAGAAGAAAATTGATCGCGACAATCGCCCACAGAGGATATACATAACCGCGATTTGTATGACGTATGGACACGTCACACAATGTAATAAAAAGCCCCGTCAGTAGCACCCATACACCAATGATCACAAATGTAATCCGCGGCACCGCACAGCCATAGATCTCCTGATGCAGATCCATATCACTGTTTGTGATCGTGAAAATAATGATGCTCACAATAAGCGCACCGACAAAAACACTCAATACACCAAAAAACCACAAGGCAATATTGAACAAAACGAAACGCACGCGCGGTCGTTTGATCACCTCGCCTTTCATAATTTTTTCCATCGCTCGCTGCGCAGCGCTGTGTTGCGTCATATAATTTGATTACACATTAATATTACTTTTTTGATATAATTCTTTGAATTGTTTTTTCGCACGATTAATATGTGTCGCTACCGTGCCCGCCGGTTTTTTCAAAATGTCAGAAATCTCTTCATAATTTTTATCTTCGATATATTTTAAAATAAGAATGTCACGATATTTTTCATCCATCACATCAAAAACCTTCTGCACGACATCTTTTAAATGTTTTTTGTCCACATCGGCAACCATATCCCGCGCATCGGCAATACGTTCAAGAAAATCATCATCCACAAAAATTGTATTGCCATGCGGACGGATTTTTTTCTTACGCCAATAACTGATCGTTTCATTGTGCACGATACGATACAACCACGACGAAAAAGACAACTTTTCATCAAAACTGTTCACATTTTGATACGCCTTCAAAAAACTTTCCTGCAGAACGTCTTCCGCTTCTTCGGTTGTAACTGCCGAGATACGTTTAATATACAAAAGCATTTTTGCCTCATATCGTTCCATAAGCAACCCAAAAAACGATGGGTCATTCCGCGTCAAAATCACCAACTCTTCGTCAGATTGTTGTGTGTTTTCATGTGATATCATATGCAATCCTCTATATACCCATCTTGCACATTACTACGCATTCTATCCATTTTCCTTTCATATAATGCCATCTCCAGCAAATCACTTCTCATAAGTCGCAGTAAATCTTGATGAAAACAGTAGAAAAAATGCGGAGTATATCTGGATATATGAAGTATTTTTTATACTGTTTTCATCAAGATTTTCAAGACTTGGTGGGGAGTGATTTGTTGGAGATGGTATAAATACTATTTCGCCAATCCAATCCATCGTGCAATATTGTATACGCAATCATCAAAAACACAGGCTGCACGATCCCAGATAGAATCAGCCGCACAACGATAGCGTCGCACGCGAATATGCTCTGCACGAGAAAAGCGTGCAAAAAGACCGTCTGTAAGAAATTTATCACCGATCGCGATCACGGGACACGTCCCTTGCATGATATAATTCAAGACCTTTTTATTCGGCTTTTTGTGCGGTGATTCGATGTATGGCACATTGAGATCGTGCGCGATCATTCTACTGCGTACACCATTGTAGTTGTTGGAAAAAAGATACACCGCATTTGATCGTTGTAATACAGAAATTTTTTGCCGTACTGCATCGCTGACGCCTGTACTCGAACTGCATGTCAATGTCCCATCGATATCCAAAATCACCACAGAATCCCTAATAGCGTCTGTGGGTACATCATGAAAAAATTGCATGTCGCGCACAATCACCTATTTTTCTTTAATAGATCGCGGATCTCCGTAAGCAATTCCACCTCCTTAGTAACTTTTTTTTCTTCTTTCTTTTCATCGGCTTTTTTCTTTTTGATCACTGCACCCATCACCTTCACCGCAAGGAATATACACAATGCGATAATGACAAAATCTACAATTGTTTGAATGAAATTTCCATACGTCAATATTGCTTCCCCAAAGGTAAACTTGAGCGTTGTAAAATCAATCCCACCAAGGAGGATGCCCATGAGTGGCATGATAATATCATTGACAAGCGATGTTACGATCTTGCCAAATGCTCCGCCGATCACTACCGCCACTGCCAAATCCATGACATTGCCCCTAATGGCGAATTCTTGAAATTCTTTGAGAAACTTTTTCATACAAATACTATTAAATGAATTGGTGTCTCTAGCATAAAGGAAAAATCACAATAATTCAAATGTGATGATCTTTACGCGTGTTTTCGGACCAACCGGTTTTTTATAGTATTGTGTGAACGCGCGATACATTTTTTCATTACTGGCATAGCGATCATGTCCGCGCCAATCTTCTTCATTTACTTGATCAAAACATTTTTCCACAACACGCGTCAATTGTGCTTGTGCAAATAGTTCTCCCGTTTCCCACACAACAAAGGAGACCTCATCTCCTACACGGAGATCCTTGTCATCAAATAATCGCCACGTTGTTGTTTTTGCGCCGGCGAGGATCTGTTCACTCAAATACTTGCGGAATTTCAGCGTCTTCATATTTTATGTGATCAAAAATTGCATCCCTTTTTTAACCAATTGCGTGATTGCTTCTTTCTTGCAATCAGTTGATTCTCTCGCACCGCCGTATGTATGTAAAAAAATTATCACCAAAAGATTTATGTACATTATACACCATTAAACTATTTCATTGATCGTTTTTGACTACAATAAAGCCGGGTGTTTGCAAACAACCGGCTTTTCCTTTTACATATGATCTTATAGAAGATGCCTATATCCTCGTTTCCCGAGAAGGGCGACAACCTCTTTTACATCTTTTACGCGATCGCGATCAGCAACAAGGATCACATCACCGGACTGAACGATTACGATCCCCTTAAGCCCGAGCGTTGCGATCACGGACTTGTCATTGCCAAAAACAAAACAATTTTGCGTATCAACACTGACAACGTCGCCGCGCATATAATTATGATCCGGATTGCCAGTACAGTGCACATCATGCAACGACCGCCAATTGCCCACATCGCTCCATGTCAATGTTGCAGGAACAACAAAGAGTTCAAGGCTCGAAAGTTTTTCCAACACTACTGTGTCAATCGGATGATCCTGCAATGCAGAAAAAAGACTGCGTTGCTCATCCTCACTGGGACACGCATTGACCTGTTCCAATGTCTGTGAAATTTCCGGCACGTATTTTTTAATTTGATCGAGAAATACGCTCGCACAAAAAACAAAACAACCCGAATTCCACAAGAATTGCCAATCGGAAAAATATTCCTTTGCTTTATCGGAGGAAGGCTTCTCTGCAAAAGCAGAAACGTGATGCACAGAATGAGCAAACTTCTTTCTTGTTTCATTGCCCATTTTAATGTATCCCAGCTCCGTACTCGGTTCTGTAGGCTTGATGCCGATGAGCCCAATCCTTTCAGGATAATAATCCACCACACGAAACATTGTCTGCACAACATCGGCAAAAGTACCAACCTCCTTGATCATATGGTCCGATGGCACTGCGAGAATCACAGCGTTGGGATTCAATTGATAAATTTTATCAGCCACAAAAGCCAACGCCGGCGCAGTGTTGCGTCCGCACGGCTCGATGAGAATATTTTCTGGCGCAACTTCCGGCAATTGTTCCGCGATGATCTCTCTATATTCAGCAATCGTGGACACAAAAAGATGCTCCGGAAGCACGAGATCTTTGACACGCTGATGCGTTCCTTGCAACAACGTATAGTCCTCCGTGATCAAACGGTGAAACTGTTTTGGATTGTTTGCACGCGATTCCGGCCATAGTCTCTTGCCGGAACCACCTGCCATAATAACAACATAACGATCACTCTTCCCTTCTTTGCGATGCGGCATAAGTCCCAACCTCCATTGATATCCATGTATATTGATCTGTAAAACAACTCCGTATGTTTTCACACTATATCCTCTCGGTTGTTTTTGGTCAATATCATGAAGGATCGATGTCATTCGCACTGATCCGCACTTTTTTTTGCATAAAACGTTTGTATATCTCAAACCACGCAATACTTACAATCGCCACACACAAACTTAATAATATTTCATTCACTTTCAATGCACTAAAATGGAAAATATTTCTCAAAAATGGCGTATACAATATCACCAGAAGAAAAAATGCCGCAGAAATCAAAATGTATTTCAATGCCTTGTTGCCATTACCCAGGATCTGCATAAAATTTTTGTATTGCGCTAAATTGGTGACAATAAGCATTAAATTGCCAAAGACAAGTGTAACAAAAGTGATCGTCCGAATTTTTTCCTCGCTAAAATGCCAGTGTAATGCCAAAAAATACACTACCAGCGCAGCAATCAAAACACCAAGTCCTTGTAACAAACTGATCACAAAGGTCGAGCGATCCAGCAATCGTTTTTTTAGGTTGCGTGGATTGCGTTTCATGATGCCTTTTTCCGCTTTTTCTGATTCATACACCACCGAGCACGCCGGATCAATGATCAATTCCAAAAAGGCAATATGTGCCGGAAAAAGAACCACCGGCAAGTGAAAAATGACAGGGATAAGTGATATGCCGGCAATCGGTATGTGCACGGAAAAAATATATGAGATCGCTTTTTTGAGATTATCAAATATGCGACGACCCATCTTGACTGCCTCCACAATTGACAAAAAGTGATCATCCAAGAGCACAATGTCTGATGCCTCACGCGCCACATCCGTCCCGCGCCTTCCCATCGCAACACCGATATGTGCAGATTTTAACGCCGGAGCATCATTCACGCCATCGCCTGTCATCACCACGATCTCACCATTTGCCTTGAGTGCCTCAACGATCGCCAACTTCTGATCCGGAACAACACGTGTAAAAATATTCACATCACGAATACGCATTTGCAATGTTGCACGATCACATTGCGCCAGATCTTGTCCGGTCATGTGTTCACCGACATTGCGCAATCCGATCTTCTGTGCGACAAATTGTGCCGTGCCGGGATAGTCTCCCGTAACCATGATCACACGTATACCTGCCGTATAACATTCTTGCACGGCTTGTGCAACAGACGGACGAACCGGGTCCACGAAGCCGATCAATCCGACAAATTCATATGCATAATCGTGCTGATCTTGTATGCGATCAGAATGATCCACTGTGGCCTTTGCCACACCAAGTACGCGCAAGCCTTTTTGGGACATCGCATCCACCTTTTTCAAAACATCCTCACCATGCATGTGATCCATGTGGCACAATTCAATGATCGCTTCCGGCGCACCTTTGGCCGCAACGATGTGTGCATTTGTGCCCGCCAACATCCACACATGCGACAAAGCGAGTAGTTCTTTTGACAATGGAAATTCTCGCACCAATGTCCATCGATCATCAAGATGGACATCCCCATACGACAAAATATTACACACGCGATGAATCTCTTTCTCGATCGGATCAAACGGATCATGATGGCTTGCAAGCAAGGAATATTTCAGCAATGCATGATACTTTTCCGGCATCTCTTTTATATCAAACACATCGAGATCCATGATCTCTTGATCGATGACAACAGATGCCAACCGCATTTCATTAAGCGTCAATGTGCCTGTTTTATCAACACACAATACTGTCGCAGCTCCCAATGTTTCAATTGCCGCAGACTTTCTCACGAGAACGCGCTTGCGCGACATACGCCATGCCCCGATCGCCAAAAATACTACCAAGACAACGGAAAATTCTTCCGGCAAGAGCGCCATACTCAAAGACAATCCCGACAAAACGCCACGGATCCAATCATGATAATAAATACCATATGCCACCAAAACACCAGCGCACATGACCATACCGACAATCGCAAAATTGCGAACCAGTATGCGCGTTTCTTTTTTGAGGAGCATTTCTTCCTCCACAATTGATTGCAATGATACACCGATCTTCCCAATCTCAGTATTCACGCCAATCCGCGTCACGCGCACAAGTGCATGTCCCTGTGTCACCATTGTGCCAGAAAAAACAAACGGCAGGCCATCACCGCCAGGTTGCCCCAATTTTTCTTTACCATCCCACTCGCTTTTGCGCACAGATATAGACTCTCCTGTAAGCAAGGATTCGTCAATATATAAATGTGCAGATGACACGACCACAGCATCAGCCGGCACACGCGCGCCTTCGCGCAAAACGACAATGTCATCGCGCACCACTTCCCGACCGGCAACAGTATACTGCACACCATCTCGCACAACGGAAGCGCGCGGACTGGACAGATCGCGTAATGCTTCAAGAGCGCGTTCCGTCTTTCGTTCTTGATAAAATGTGATCCCCACCACCACACAGACAAAAGCAGAAAGCATCAATGCATCCTCCACCTCACCCAAAAAAAGATACACTCCGCCGGCAGCAATAAGTAAAAAAAGCATGGGATCTTTGATCACGCCGATAAAAATAGAAAATGCACTTTGCTTTCTTTGCGATGGTAGTTCATTGAATCCTTCCTGCGCCAATCGCTCTTTTGCTTCTTGGACAGTCAGACCCATTATTTGTTCAGACATGATGTTCTTATAAATACCTAAAAATATATGGCGTGATCCATCGCACGCATTTCTATATTATCATAAAAAGCACCTTTTTATACAAGAGACATCACAATAACATCCGCCGATACAAAAATCTATCGATAGATTGCGATGATTTGCCGAATGATCAATGTATCCGGTGTAATATATTCTCCAGAAAAATCGAACCACACACGCAGAAAATCCTCACGGACAATTTTTCGCACACGTCCTACTTCCGGATCTTGTAGATAAATATGCATATCATCCAATCCCGTCACCACGGAATAATGCCCATCCGCTACGTCATCTTCGTCATAATCCGTGCGTCCTCGCGTAAACCAATCCACAATTACCGGCACACCTTTTTCAAGCCATTGTGCGATTTCTTTCATCGATGATTCATTTTTGATCGTAACAGAAAATCCCAATGATCGTGCAACTCTTTCGATATCCACATCGGTGACGCCAAGGTTCGCATCAACCTCGCATAGTTGCGCAAATTCTTTCTCCGTCTTTTCAACACCATACTGCATCAAAACGATCTTGAGAGACGCGGGTCCGCACATACCGGCATGCAATGTCTCTTGAAATGGCTGTACATGTAGTTGTATGTTCATATTATTTTTTGTGACTGATATATATTTCTTTTTGTTTGAGTACCCAATCGCGCAAAACGATCCGCAATCCCAAAAGTTCCAAACCGATGATCGCCAACCATGACCCCGGCGTAAGTGGTGTCACAAGTGCGACAAAACCCACCACGATCAAAGCAACCCCCACGATCATTTTGAGTTTTGGACGCTCTTTGATGAATTTTTTGCAATTGTACAACACCCCATGTATTTTTCTTTTCATATGACATGATAACCTATTTTTTCTATATATCCACAGTACCACATTTCTACAAGATACAATATGCATTTGACAATGTGCTGCCTGCGCTTTATTATAAATGCAACAATAGTGCATTTATACAATTTTATGAATCTTGATCTCATCCTCACAAAGGTCCGCGCATGTGGTGGCCGCATTTCTCCTGTGCGCAAAGCGATCATTCATAGTTTACTGACAAAAGATTGTCTCGTATCTCATGCCAATATCGTCACGCAGCTCAAGAAGCACCACCTCACACCGGACCGTTCCACGATCTTTCGTGAATTGCGCTTTCTTACAGCACACAACATCATCTGCAAAAGTACGATCGCCGATGTTGATTATTACGAGATCCCCCACGACCATCATCATCACCTCATCTGCCTCCATTGTGACAAGATCACAAAAGTTGTCATGAAAGATCATATAAAATGCACTTCTGCGCACATCGCACGCAAAAATCATTTTACGATCACCGGACATTCCTTGGAGTTTTACGGCTATTGCGCGCAATGCCGTGCATAAATTTCCCCTTATTTTTTAATTAATGACCACGTATATGAAACAAAAGATCTTTATCGCCATCATTGTGATCCTCGCACTCATTGCCGTTGTATTCTTACTCAAAAGCAATCAAAAAAAAGAATCCCCTTCTGCGCGTATTTCCGTCGTGACCACGCTATTTCCACTCTATGACTTTGCAAAAAATGTCGGCGGTGATCATGTCGATGTGTCCCTCCTTCTCCCGCCGGGCGTTGAAGCACACTCTTTTGAACCAACACCCAGCGACATCATCACGATCAACCGGTCCGATGTGTTCGTATATACAGGCGCATTCATGGAGCCCTGGGTGGAGGATGTGATCGCCGGCATGCAAAATGACACCGTTACCATTGTAAATACAAGCGCACATATTGCATTGATCAACGAGAATGAGGATCATGGTGACGAATCATCCCATAGCGGTATTGATCCGCATGTCTGGCTCGATTTTGACAATGCGCAAAAAATGGTGGATGCGATCACGGATGCGCTTGCGCAAAAAGACCCTACACATGCCGGCGACTATCGCACCAATGCCGTGCAGTACAAAGAAACGCTTGCACAATTGGATCACACATATGCAACAACGCTTGCACAATGCCGGCGGAGAGACATCGTCTACGGCGGTCATTATGCATTCGGATACATGAGCAAAAAATATGATCTCCGCTATGAAGCAGCATATGGCATTTCACCGAATGCGGAACCCTCGGCACAAGACCTTGCGCAACTTGTGGAACAAATCAAAAAAAATGGTATCACAACGATATTTTATGAGGATCTCCTCAATCCAAAGATCGCTGAAACATTGGCGCGAGAAACAAACACAAAACTCCTCGCATTGACTCCGGCAGGAAACATTTCAAAAGAGGATTACCAAACTGGCACAACGTTTGTCATGCTTATGGAAAAAAATTTACAAAACCTCGCGCAGGGATTATCATGTAACTAATGGAAAAAATAATTTCTGTAGACAAAATTTCTGTCCAGTACGGACAAAATAAAATTCTCCATGATATTTCCTTTGCCATCGACAAAGGTGATTTCATCGGTCTCGCCGGACCAAACGGTGCCGGCAAAACAACACTTGTCAAAGCCATTCTCGGACTTCTGCCAATCGCAAAAGGCACGATCACCATTTTTGGAATACCACAAAGATCTTTCACGGGTTTTTCCAAGATCGGTTATCTCCCGCAAAAACATACCGGCATCAATAATCTTTTCCCCGCATCGGTCAAAGAGATCGTCGCATTGGGATTATTATCTTCAAAAAAACCACCCCGCAATCTCTCACATACGGATTGGCACAAGGTTACCACGGCACTCCATGAATTGGACATCATAGACCTACAAGACAAAATGATTTCCGAGCTCTCCGGTGGACAACAGCAAAAAGTATTGCTCGCTCGTGCGATCGTCGCAAAACCGGAACTCCTCATTTTTGATGAACCCTCCACAGCACTCGACCCGGAGTCTCGCAATGAATTTTTCACACTCGTCCAAAAATTCAACAAAGAAAAAGGTCTGACAGTGATTTTGATCACACATGACACAGGCTATATCGGCAGTTATGCGAATAAATTGCTTTATATCGACCACAAGCTCATTCATTTCGGACCAATTGCGGATTTTTGCAAAAAAGATGCTACAGCGGCATGTTTTGAGAAAATCGGAGAACACGTCGTTTGGCATCAGCACACATAACCTATGGATATATTATATTTTTTACAATACGCATTCATACAAAAAGCGTTCCTCGCAGGATCTTTTGTCGCGATCACCTGTGCTGTATTGGGCATGTTTCTGGTCCTGCGCAAGATGTCATTGATCGGCGATGGTCTTTCCCATGTCAGCTTTGGTGCCATCGCTCTTGGCTTATTTTTTGGCTTTTATCCTTTTTATATCGCTGTTCCCATTGTCATGATCGGCGCTCTGATCATCCTAAAAATCACAGAAAGAGCCCGCGTTTACGGTGACGCGGCAATCGGGATCGTTTCCGCCGTCGGCATTGCCGGTGGCGTGATTTTGGCGAGTGCATCCAACGGATTTAATATTGATCTATTCAGTTATCTTTTTGGCAATATCCTTGCAATCAGCACAACGGAAGTATTCTTGTCGATCATTCTTTCTTTTGTCGTACTCATAACCATTTATTTTTTTTATTGGGATCTTTTTTCCGCCACATTCGATGAAGAATACGCCAAAACAACAGGCATCAAAACCCACCTGATCAATACGATCCTTGCGATCCTTACAGCGATCACTGTCGTTCTTTCTATCAAAGTCGTTGGCGTTATGCTGGTTTCTGCGTTGCTCATTTTTCCGGCGGTCACAGCATTGCAGATCGCCAAGGGTTTTAAAAAGGCGATTTTGTATGCAGTGATGTTTTCTCTTCTCTCGGTTTTGATCGGTATCACGATATCGTTTTTTCTCGACTTCCCCGCCGGCGCAACGATCGTCATGGTCAATGCACTTTTCTTTGGTATAACATTTCTCTACAAGAAACTCGCCTGATAAAAAAAGATCACTTATTTTATTCGTATCAAAATATTTTTTGGCGTCACGACAAGCAACACTGCCGCAAGTACCACCCCAATAAGACCCAAAACACTAAATGCTCCCGGAATACCGAGAAGACCGGCCAGAACACCTGCAAAGACCGGCCCAAAAATATACCCGGAATTGAAAGATAAATCTTCCACACCTTCAATCTCACTATCTACGCATGGCGCTTCGGAAATATAGTCCGCATATGCCGCATTAATCGCCGGCAATGCAATACTGATAAAACACGCAGCGACAAAAATTGTGATAATTGCAAACGGTGCGTATGACACATGGACAAAAGATGTTAAAATCGTTGACCCGATCAGTATACCGAGAAGTGCCGTCCGTTTTTTCCCAAAACGTCGCGTGACATTCCCCACGATCCACCCGACAAAAAGCGCCGGAAGGATGTACGCTGTCAAAAACAACCCGCCAAATTTACCAAGATCGATCGTCTCCACATAGAGTGGTGCCAACGTCCAGAAAAATGCATCCACAAAAGAAAGAAAGAACGTGACACAGAGAACCGGCGTCATGATTTTGCCTAACTTTTTCCACAAATCAATCTCTCGAAAAAGACTTTTATGTTTTTGCTCCTTGTGTGCCGTCACATGCACATCTTTTCTGCCGTGTATATACATGAGAAAGAGCAGGATGATAAAAAGTCCGAGTCCAATACCCAAAAAGATCCAACTCACTGCAAATACGCGCCAATCGATTGCAGACACGATCACAAAACCGACAATGAGCGGTGCCAAGACACTGCCCAACGCACGGAAGATCTGCACAACACCAAAGTGCGATGCGTGATCGGATTTTTTGGTATAGCGACCGATAAAATTAAATGTCCCAAAACCGCTCAGGTCATAGTATAATCCCCAGACTGCCATCACAAAAAGATAAAACCATACGCCATTTGCTTGCGAAAGCAACAGCGGATACGAAGCACAAACGACAAACATAAGCCAGAACATATGGCGAAAATCCGCATTCTTGAAAAATTTGCAGATCAAAAAATCAAAGAACGCACCACTGATCGATGATGTCCCGATGATCAACCCGATCATGCCGATAGAAAAACCGTTTTCTTCCATAAGGATCGGCGTGATATATGTCAGCATGCAATCAAAGATCGTCCAAAAAAAGATCACCAATCCGAACAAAAAAACAGGTGGTAAATATGGGTCACGATGTTTGGTCTTATTTAATGCTGTCATGAGTGAGAAAAATATAAAAAAAATCTAGCCATCATATTATATCATTATCTCTTTTTTCCAACAAAAATAGGATCTTTTAGAACGAAATATCCGCTCACATAACTTGTAATATCTGTGTCCGCGCCACTATAGTCCATAGAGTTTTTATGATCGCGCACGACAAATGCCCGGTCATCGCCCACATATCCGCGCAGGAAAACCATGCACGACGGACAATCACATATGATATCATCGACCGTTTCCGACGAAAAATGCGCCAGCGCATCCAGACTCTTTTCATCCCGTGACAGTGTCGTTTGCACATCGCCATGATGGCTAAAATCCGAACTTACGACAAGAATTGTGTCGTCATCAGCCATGTGACGTATCTCTTTTCCCAATGCAGAAAGCATTTCTTGATCGGCTTTTGCATTTACTACAAGACTCGTAACTTCTACACCTGAGAAATATTTCGCAACAAATGGAACAAGTGTATACACGCCATGTTCCATAAAAAAAGGGGTGTTATTTATTTCAACGCCCGGCAGAGTATCAATCCGTTCAAAAAGAGCCGTGTCATTGGCCACTGCGCCAAACGGTGTATCCCATGACAATGCTGTGACATATGCGATCGTTTTTTGATCGTGAAATCGATTGAAGTGGTCCGGACTGACAATGATCACGTGTCGTGGGATATTTTCAACGCCACAAAAAAAGTTTGTGATAAGCCCCTGTGCCAAAAAATGATGTGACGTGATACCGGCGATCACATGCGACGTTGGCAGAACATCATCACATGTACTCGTATACAGCGACGCATTGTCATAAAAACTCCGCAATACTTTTTCATTCCCCTGTCCAAATCTCTCCTCATTCACAAAAGATCTTTGCACCATAAAACGAACGGCAAAAAACCCACCGATCACAACAAGCGGTGGGAGTAAATATCCGATCCAATGATATTTTTTTTGCATATCTTTTTATTTGACGAGTTCTTGTGTCCACGTCGGCACAGGCGATACCTGTGTTTGATCATTTGCATATTGCCACTCTTTCCACTTTTCATCCGTCAACCGTTCGCCGATTGGATGTGTGAATTCATAATATGCATACACCAACCCCTTGGTCAGACGCACACCGTTTGCATCTTTGACCGCGACATAGATATAATTTGGGATCCCTGTTGCTTCATAGAGGATCTCCCCCGAAATCATATCCGTATGCACATCTGCAATGAGTGCCGCACGTGCTTGGTCTTCTGTACCGTCTTCACCCGGCAGTGGACGGATCACGCTATTGAGTTGTGCCGGCTCCCTGCGCAATCGCTCAAACTCGTCATCGCTGATCGTTTGATTTGCCAATTCTTTAACCGCAATGTCGCGGAAAAAATTTACACTCGCGACAAAACTATCCGTACGTCCGACAAACTCATTTGGCAATAATTGTCGACTTTCCAAACCGGTACGCGTCATCTTTGTCAAAGCCAGTAAGCGATCATAAAACTCGATATTTGGCTCGACATACCCCTTCGGCACAGGTGGTGGCGTCTCCTCATTGAATCCCGCGCCCATTTCCGCATAGGATTGTTTTGCATAGAGAAGCGTATCGTGCTTAAGCTCTGTCCATGAGCCAAGTGCGCTCTGCAGGTTCTTTTTGTCCCACTGCGCGCTTTGCACAAACATCGGATATCCTGCGAGATTCTCATGATTTCTAAAGAGCGACGTGATCGTATACAACCATGACCAATAAATATTTTGCGTCCATGCCTTATCATCAAGTGCGCCAAAATGTTGTTCCAGTTGACCCATTTTTTTTGCAAGAACATTTTTTGATGCGGGCGCATTTTGTGCGATCCACTGATCCGTAAGTGGTTGCGCCGTATCATTGCCCAATACCGTCATCACCTGCAATGCCGTCGGCATTGATGGCAATTTCTCACCTGTTTCCGGATCCGGCTTTTCATCACCTTGTGTCAATGTGGAAAAGACAAATGCGTCCGGCGTAAACCTCTGTCCCATGAAACGGAAACCTTTGGTGGTGTTTTGCAATTCTTCCTTTGTCATATCTGTCACTTTTTGACCCACGGCAACCGATGACATAATTTGTGGATTTTTATAATTCTTCATTTTCTCTTGCATCTTGGCGATGCTCACCGTATCAAATGCGATATTTTTGCCAAAAACCTGCTCCATCGCACCGGCATATTCCGTGATGCCCAAGTCGTCGCTCTCCCCGACAAAAAATGCTGTCGGGATATAGATATCGTCCCATGCCTTACGCAACTGCGCGTCCTGCATCATGAGCGTGATATTCATCGCATCCCGCGTCAATTCCGGACTGCTTGCCAACAAGTTCTGTCGCCCATACCACATCATTGCACGAAAGTAGGTGCGAAGTACAGCATTTTTATTGTAATGACTACGCGGACCAAACTGCGTGTAATCCTCCGGCATCGCAACACCCTGCGCCTGGCGATACGCGCCATACAACGGTGAATCTTGTATTTCTTTTGCCGCCATGATCAATGTAATCTCCGCCTTTGCATCATTGTATGATCTTTCCGGAATGGATGCACGACGCTTCTCCACATTTGCCATGATCCGCTCTGCTGCGTCACTCTGCGTATTGGTAAAATTCTCAGCAGAAAAATCCTCATACGCAGATTCCAAAATTGCCGTCGGCACCAAGAAGTATGCGATCAGACGTTGGTAACTCTCTTTCTTATCCTGTTCATTGCTCTTGTTGTATGCCGTAATTGAATTCTCGAGAAGTGTCTGACTCAATGTGACCAAGCGTGGATAAAATTCTTTTTGTTCGATGTATTCGAATTCTTTTTCCAATAACCGATGATACACATGCAACAGATAATCACTGCTCACGAACACCGCATTTTCCGGCAGACGCCCTCCCGCATCCCATGCGCCTCCGATCTCATCATACAACTGCGTCCAATCATCCGTGCGCATACTGATCGCTTTCGGATCATCGCCAAAAAACCGATCTGTATTTTTTTGTATGAAAAAATAACTTTTTTCCAATGCGGTCTTTTGCTCTGCGCTAAACGCCTTTTTGGTTGCTTTTTCAAATGCACCGAGATTTGGCAGTTCTTTCACAGCGATCGTATATGATGGCACTTGCGCAACATACGGCGTCTCCTCCAGTTCAAACGGCGCAAAAACAAATTTACTGGACGTCATAAAAGGCACTTCTCCCTGTCCGGTCACCGCACCGGAGGTGACATCCTTGTCGGTCGATCCTCCATCATTCACAGTTCCCTGATCGCTTCTTTGTATAAAAAAGTAATACGCAAAGCCAAACGAAACCATGCACAAAAAAACAATACTCCCGACGATAATAGCTACGCGCATCCGTGATGACTTTTGTGTTTCCGCAGGCTGTTGCACACCTTGCTCGTTCTCGTTCATATTTTTTGTATTACATTTTATATGTGCATTATACCACATCAGAAAGCACTAAATTGAGAATTTTTCACGCAACACAACATTCATTTTTTTAAATCGCTGTACAAACATTTGAAAACCGAGAGAGAATACCGTTTCAAAATACAAAAAAAGGGCTCCAAGCAACACTCAGAGCCCTCCATTTCAGCGGATTTTTCCGCCTACTTTTTCTTTCTTTTCTTTTTTTTCTTACCGAACGTAAAGTTCAACGCTCCCCGGACAGCACCTTCTACGACACTCTTGGAGAACACATACGCTTCCGTGTTTGATATGCCGGTCAGACGGGCAAAGCGCTTAATGCTTTTCTTCACCCGTTTGGGATCAAAGGTGTCGACACCCTCATCCTTCATTTCACCTTTGACATAGCGCCACGCGATTTCGTTCCGTCTTTTTTTCTTCAAAACATACCTCCATTATATTTTTGAAAAAATTACCCTGTCCTTTGACCACCAAAGAACGACTTATCGTATCACAGAAAACGCATTTCGTCAATCATGCGCAAAGACTCTTGCCAAAAAGATCATACCGATTGGCAAAATGATCATTTGCATGACGGGAAGAAGCCCCACATGCGCCACTGGGATCAGTGGCATTGCGCTATTATACACCCACCGCCCTTGTGCAAGCGCGAGCTTTTCAACAAGAACGGCAAGTGCACATCCTACAAAAACACAATATAAAAATATCCACATATTTCGTTGCATCACCCACCGCACATCACGAAATATCATTGCACCGAAAAGATAGCCGATACCCACGATTACCACATCCCCAAGAGACGCCCTGACATGCACGATGATAAATTCATAGAGACCCTGATAATGCGGGGCATATAAAAACGACTGACCCATCTCCCATAGAAGGTTTACCACCAAAACAATAGCAAAGATCATTCCGTATGTTTTGATCTTTGTATATCTCATCTCATTGATCTTTGTCATTTTTTCATGTCATCCAATTTCATCCGCAGCGCTATCTCAAATTTTTGTATGATCCTCTGTTCTTCTTCATCAGTAAACTCTGTATTGCCATCCACACTGACCAGGAGGAAATAGTCCGGCACAGACACATCATCCTGCATGTACGAAGGAAAATGATCAAGCTTATACGCATGCCCGCCATACTCGAACGAGATCAGTTCGCCATTGAATTTTCTTTCTCTTTCCTGTATTTCTAGATTGTGTATATCGGAAACTATTTTCTGCGCTTCCTGCGCCAATACTTCTACACCCATATCAAACGCCGCCTCCCGCCCTTCCGCCAATCGTTCTTCTGACGGCTTAACAAACCCCATTTTTTTCTTATGGAAGTCTTTTTCTACATCAGCCATTTCTCTCGCTACGGCAGGATCCGCTATTTGATTTTTGTTGTAATCGATCTCCGCATTGCGTAATGTTTTAAATGCACTCTCTTTGCCTTCCATACTTTTTTTGATAATCAATAACTACTTACGCCATAAGGGGTAACCTTTATCCCTATTTTAACATACGCACACCATTCTTGTCAGATATGAAAGGGGGCAAATGATCGCAAACCTAACACCTCCTGTCAGTCCCGTGATGCCTGTCCTCGAGAAATCGGAGACGGGAATCCAGAATTATTCTGTGTACAACAAATAGCGATAATGATGTTTTCAGATAAAGTTAAGTGTTAAAGGTCAGTAATATAAAAAGACCGTAGATTTTTTTCGCATATTTTTTAAAATAAATGATATCACTCTCGCGCATGCGTGATCTTATAATAGAAAATCCTCGTAGATTTAATATAAATCTACGAGGATTTCTTTTGTGTGTGTTGATTACCATTACGCGAAAAAAGTTTGTTCACGATCTGGGCCAACACTGATGAGGACAATATTCACATCGGCACGCATTTCGATAAAATCGAGATAGTACTGAGCCTTTTCTGGCAGGTCATGATAAGTTGTTACGCCACTGATATCCTCATCCCAACCATCGAGGATCTCATAGATCGGCTCGCATTGTTCTAAAATATCATTTTCTGGCATCATAACTGTCAAAATCTGGTCATGCTCCAAGCCAATGGCAGGATTACTTAGACCGCGATATGTATATCCTACACACACAGGGATCTTTTTAATTCCAGTCAAAACATCAAGCTTGGTAATTGAAACATCCGGACCATTGAGTTCCACTGCATACCGTAGCGCGACAAGATCGAGCCAACCAATGCGACGCAAGCGCCCTGTTGTGGCTCCAAATTCTCCGCCAACACGACCGATTGCGGCACCTTGAATTATAGGATCCGGATCATTGATCAGCAGTGAAAAATCAGATGTAGCAGAGTATCTTTTGTAATCACGTACAAAGATTTCCACAGCATTGTGTCCACCGATCTCTGTAGGCATACATCCTGCACCAACGCGAGTCTGATATGCTTTGACCACACCAATCTTATGTGTGATATCCCCTTCTCTCAAACCTGCCCCATGTGCCAATCCGGCAACAGTGCATCTGGATGATGTCACAAATGGATATGAACCATCATCAATATCGAGAATCGCACCTTGCGCACCTTCTAGTGCGATTGTCACTTTTCCAACGTGAGACCGGACATATTTTTCCGCATCAGTGATCACAGCGTTGAAAAATTTTCCATGCTCGAGATATCGTACAATGATCGCATCTATATCCAACATTTCCGTTGGATGAAAGAAGAGACCATTCTCCAGATCATCATGATGCAGGAGCTCTTTGATCAGCATTGGATCAAGTGTTTTGAGAAATGTGATCCTGTCTGGCAACACATGCTGCAACTTTTGACACATCACGTCCGCGTCCAACATGTCACGCACACAAAGTCCCGTGCGTCCAACATGATCTTGAAAGACTGGTCCCACACCACGTCCTGTCGTACCAATTTTTTTGTCAGGATTGGCACGTGCTTCGCTTAAGCGATCAAATAAAATATGATACGGCATTGTGAGCTTTGCGCGAAATGAGATCTTCAGATTTTCCCATGTCACTCCAGAATCCATAAGCATCTCAAGTTCTCTGCGCGCAGTAAGCGGATTGAATGCAACGCCGCGTCCAATCACTGACACAATGCCCAGTGCATCATGCACGATCGATGATGGGATCATGTGTGTAACGATCTTTTGTCCGTTGGCAACGATCGTATGTCCACAATTATCCGCACCCATCGGACGCTCACCGATTCTAGCAATTGCCATAAGCAGATCCAAGATCTTTCCCTTTCCAGTGTCTCCCCACTGATTGCAGTACACAGAGATCACCGATCCAGTAAAAAAATAATTCAATAGCATGTCATACAGATCCTTTCTCATTACAACTTACCTCCTCTGTTGATGTACGTGCTTCTTTCACAAACGATCTATCCCTATTAAAGAACAACTTCCATTTATAACACGCTACCATGTCACTGTCAAAACTTTTTCCTTTGACCATCACAAAATTCATGTATGGACAAATTCATTAAATTGTGCTATAATAGACGTTCACATTAATAATCAGTACCTCAAAAACCAATTCGAGATAATACAAGGAGACACATGAAACCAGTTGAAATTACCAATTCAAGCGGTAAAACTGTCGGCTACCTAAAATATGTACACATCTATGATCTAAGAGATGAATGCATCGGTTTCATCAGCGGTTCAGACGTGATCGACCGTCATCAAAATATCATCGGTCGAATAGGTTGCCTACGGATCTATGATGCGCAAAACAACATCGTTGGATTTGTAGCTAGTACCAAAATATTCACCACAGATAATAAGATTGCCGGAACATGCAAGATTTCCACCCTCATCGGCGGAGGCGCTCTCCTGTTGTTATTATCAAAACAGACGCGATAGATACTTTTCTCAGTGAAGAAAATGAATATCTATCGCGTCTTTTGTTTTTTTGTGTGACTTGAGGTTGCTAAATAACTATAAACAGAGATGAATAATTCGTGGGCAATGACTCCTTACTTACTCGCACATATGTGCTAATATACTGTTTCTTAGTTCTTAAAAAAGTTGTTCGGCAAACGGCCAAAAAATGCATGCATGCATAAAAACAATCAATGGAGGGCTTATGACAGATATGACGAGAAAGACACCTTACACAACAGAAGAATTGTTCGCCATAATAAAAAATGGCAGTTTCAGGTCATGCGGTTGTCCTTGCGATGTCGGGATGAGTAATTGCTTTGCAATGAATGAACTCGGGATACAATACATGACCACAGAAGATTTCGACGAACGCACCATGATCGAAAAATTCTTCTGCACTGTCTTGCAGGATGATAGCTTCCCGCCCGAGATGCAATTCATCGCCATATGCGTTTTGAAAAATGAGAACTTGGTGTCGACCGAGTCCACAAAGAGGATCATGGATGATTTTGAGCATGATCCCGACAACGCCGAGATCATGCTCGAGGTTGCCGAGCGACTGATTCATCACTGATCTCGACAATTGACACACACAAGGGATTTGCTCCATGCTGGCAAATCCCTTTTATCATTTAACACACGTGCACAAAGTCACTTCCAATCTGTGATCACGATGCTCCTCCCCTTGATCGCGACCGCCACTTTCTGACCTTCTTTCATATTGAGAGCTTTTACGATCTCGATCGGGATCGTGAGCGAATAGCTGCCGGATTTTTTATAGATCTTGCGGATGTTCTTGTCGATGAGTTTTCTCATATATTTTTTTAGGTACCCACATGGGTACTGATGTGGGTACCCATATAAATATTTTTATATACAACTATAATTATATCGCATTTTTAATTTTTTGAAGACGTCCGATCTCGACAACATTGTTTTTCCCCAACAACATCACACCAAAAAACATCGGGATAAATGACGCCATCTGATATGCCGTAGGCGCATTTCCCAAAATCATCCATGCAAATATCAACGTCATAAGTGGCACGATGCTATTGATCGCCGTGGCCTTTGTGACACTGATGCGGTGGATGCCTTCGATCCACAGGATCTTTGACAAGCCCAGCATGACAAATCCATTGATAAACAAAAATCCCAGAGACCCCGTGAGATCGATTGTCAATACGCTCACGCCTGACATACACACGATCACCCAGATCACAGGGAGACTCACGACACTCCTCACAAATAGGATCGTTTCGCTCCCGACATATTTTCTCGCACGTCTCTGGAAATAATTGCCAAACGGCGTGACAGAGCACGCCAACAAGATCAACAGATCACCCAACTGAAAACGATGTATGTTTGGGAGAAGGACGATGATCGCTCCCGTCAGCATCAAAACAGCCCCTACGATATGTGCCCCGGAGAGATACTCTCTGCGCCATACGTTGAAAAATAAAAAACTGAATAACATTTCCGTCAGACCGATCAAACTGGCATTGCCGGCAGTTGTATAGCGAAGTCCGTTAAAGAACAACAAATAATACACGATGTTGATAATAAATGTCGCCGCCAAAATATCCGTAAATGCTTCCCTATTTTTGAGATCTTTCCACCCCTTCCTCATGATCAAGATCAACCCAAAAAAGACCGTCGCAAAGATCATACTCCAAAACAAAGCCAGCGAGGATGAAACATCCCGGAGAGCTAAAATCGTAATGATCGGGAAAAGACTCCACAAGAATGATTCGGTAAAAATAATGCCCTCACCCTGTCTTTCTTTCGTTAAACCGTCAAATCCAAACATACCCTCTTGTGCATAAAAAATGCCTCACATATTTACAAAAATTGATTCCCACCACAGATGTTTTTTATTGTAACACGAATGGACGAGTCGTTTGACAATCGCCCCACTTCTAACGACTTTCAATGATATCAATATTTTTTGGCAAGTCGGTACAATCCACTTCCACGATCTCTATAGGAACAACTTGCTCATTACTACGACAATCCAGCCCTTTGAAGTCAGAGAACCCCTCACTTTTTAATACATAGACTTTGCCTTTATGGTCTTTTACTTTTTCCAAAAGATCACGTGAGGATCGGTAATAAATATTGTTGTCATTATCAATACTCATGCCACATTCTGAACCGTCTCCCCCCAATCGTTCATTTATCAGAGAACGAAATATCGCCACGTCTGCAAAGCGCGTAGCAAAAACAGCCGACTCGCCATCTTTTTCATAGTCTCCATTTTCTTCGTTCTCGCCATATGCTTGCCTCGGTTCTAAAACATCAATATCGTCTGGTGAACCATGAAAAACATACTTACCCGCCTTTTCAAGTGAGAGCAGATATTCCCTTCCTTTTCTTTTTTCCGGAGTATATGATTTTTCAAAACCCATATATTTAAAAATCATGCATTACAAATTTATAATACACCAGGTAGGCATCATCGGTCTAGAACTTTTTTATTATAAACGAATGGTTTATCAATTTCTTGACATAAGCATGATTCATTGTATTTTTATAAAATTTTGAGTAAAATACTAATATGTTTCTAAAAAATAAAAATTAAATGATATGGGACTTTTACTTATCGGAATTTTTCTCCTCCTCCCAATTATCGTCATCATAGCCAGTGTCTCCCAAAAGAACAATCAGTCACAACCAACGGTCCCCCCTCCATCAAACCTGCATGGAAAAAGATGTTTTGACACATCAACGACTGGTGAACGTGAATTACTGACCCTACTAAAATCTACCTTAAATACAGACGAATATTATATATTTAGCGATATTATTATTCCTGACTGCTTTAATATCACAACAGAAATTGATCATATTGTCATTTCCAATCATGGAATTTTTGTAATTGAAAACAAGGATTATACAGGTTGGATATTTGGAAATCCTAACCATAAAAAATGGACAGAGGTGATCAGAGGAGGGAAAAAATACTCTTTTCAAAATCCTCTGCATCAGAATTATGGACACAAAAAAGCATTGCAAAAAGCCTTGCCATTTGTTGAGCCCTCACGTTTTTATTCAATTATTGCATTTTCTCGAAGAGCGGAGTTTAAAACAGACATACCAAATGACGTTTTCTTTTATGATGAAATACCGGATGTGATTAAAAGCATCACGGATGAACGCATAGATATGCCCCGAGTACTATTATCCATAGGTAAACTTTCATATCTATGTCAGTCACCATCATCGGATAGACAAGAACATGTCAATAACGTTGTAAAAAAGCAATCCCCTTCAGAAGATGTATCATAGACTTACCCCTCCCTATACAAAAACAGCCCATAAATATAGGCTGTTTTGTGCCTACAATTCTGTGACTTTAACGTAAGATTTCAAAGAGCATGTGACTATGTCATACATCGCACGATACATAAGGCGTATTTTTTCCTTTATATCCAATAATGTTTTCCTTGTAAATTTTAAATTGTACAAAAAAATGTTTCATGTTAGTGTTACATAAAATAATAGATAAATCCCTATCAACTTATAATAAAATATGAAAAACAAAATAATAACATCGTGTCATATATTTATAGACATAGATGCTCTTGCATGTATTTTTGCCTACAAAGAGCTCCTTGATTTAAAAAATGAAAAAGTAGAAATGATAACAACTGCAAAGTTCAATGCGAGCATCACTGCAAAATATAGAAAAATAAACTTCAAAAATAAACTTCCATATGCAGAAAATATGGAGTTCATAGTAATGGATATATCAGAACCCGATTATTTTGAAGAATTCGTAGATTTAAATTCGGTTTCCCATATTTTTGACCATCACTCCGGTTTTGAAACTTATTGGAACACAAAAATAGGCAAAAACGCTGTGATCGAACACGTTGGCGCAGCTGCAACTCTCATTTATAGAGAGTACAAAAAAGAAAATTTACTAAATAAAATATCCCCTCTATCCGCTGAATTACTAGCGGTTGCAATACTGTCTAATACTCTTAACTTTCAATCAAAAATTACAAAACAAGAGGATGAAATGGCATATGAAGAATTAAAGAAATTTTTTAACTACACACCTGATTTTGAAAAAGACTACTTTTTAGAGGTCCAAAAAAACATAGAAAAAAACGTCATTGATTCCTTAAAAAATGATTCAAAGCAAGTAAATTCTGAGCTTTTTATTGCGCAACTAGAAGTATGGGATTCAGAGCACATCATCCATAATTTTTCAAAAGAAATTCAAACATTTTTACAATCTCCCAATTCTAAATTTTCTTTTTTGAATTTAATAGAATTAAGTAAAAAAAATAATATTTTGATATTCAATGACAGAACAACACTGGAATACATAAAAAAGCATTTCCCAGAATTTAACTATAACCTTAAAAACAACACAGCCACAACTTCAAATGTTATTTTGAGAAAAGAAATAATCAAAAAGATTGATAATATAAACCATTCCCTTACTACATAAATCGGTAAGGGAATATTTTGTTAGCGGAGAGGGAGGGATTCGAACCCTCGAGCCGGTTTGACCCAGCTAACACATTAGCAGTGTGCCCCATTCGGCCTCTCTGGCACCTCTCCATAAGTCTCAAATAATTGTACAAAGCCTAGTGTATCACCGATTGACAGCCAAATCAAGCATTTGACACGTTATCCTGTTGTGTTAGTATAGTGCACAAATCGTACTTTATCAATGTAACCCCTACCATAATTGAGGAGATACCATGATCGGATCAGGACTAAGCAAAGGCACCATGCAATATGCCGGTTTCGGACCGCAACATGCATGGACACTTACAACACGTAAAAACGTATTACATGATGTGTGGAAGGTATTTCTCGAAAAGCTCCCACACCTGCAACAATCAACCTTTTACTTCGGCAGGGATCATTTTTTGATCAAAATATTCAATCCCTGGTCAAGACTAGACCCGCGAGATGCCAAACCCGCTCAGAGATTCCTCGCAGGCAAAAGTATAGCAGGATCGCGCCTGGCGCAGATCATATCATCAATCGATACAATTGCCGGCACATTACATGACAGAAATGTTCGCATATTCAACAACATGCTCATGCTCGAGATCATGAGCCAAGAGTATTATGATGAACTCAAAAGTGGCAATGAGGAAAAGACTCCCGGACTTTATGCCGATCAACACGGATACTGTCGGATCCCTCATCAAAAACGCACGTGCAAAATCTACTCAAACGATCGTTGCATCTTTGTCAGGTGCAATATATCGCACACGATCGGCGCACGCACAAAACAATATTATTGTGGCAAGTTTAATTACACATTTTCATCACGTCAGATTTCATTACTGGCAAATGGAAAAATTGCCGGCACTATAGGGTCATGCAAAAATTTACGTGGCTTCGAAATCGCATAAACGTCATTGATCCATAACAGATCATGACGTTTTTTTATTCCCTTCCAAGATTTTCATGCTATATACTTTTATAAAACTACTGTGAAAAACAAAAAATCCTGCACTGAGGCAGGATTCTTTATTTGTGTCCTTGGTAGGCCTGCCTGCCTCCATGCAAAATACCAAAAAAATAAAAATAAAACCTACATTAAATTTGCACAACAAAAGATGTTTTTTGTGTCCTTGGTAGGAGTTGAACCTACGACCTTTTGGACCGCAACCAAACGCTCTATCCACTGAGCTACAAGGACATGATGTATAAACTTGTGTTGTTAAATGTTCTTCTTGGAGTATTGTGATACTTTACCGAGCGTTCCACGCTCTCCGCCCTAGGCGGACAGGCCTGCCAGAAGGACATTACAACAAAAGTTATTTTATATCAAAACAACAAAAAGGTCAATGTTTCAAAAACGTTACCTTCATCACCCCCTACTCCCTAAAGCCTACTCCCTAATATCTACCCCCTAGATTTACATGCGCAAAAGTCGTTCTATTGTGTCGATCATGCTTTGCTCTTGTTCGATCTCCGGGATGAATTGCGACAGATTTTCATGGATGACGACAGGATCGATCTGATGCAATGGGATATGCAAATATGGACGGACTTGTCCTTTCAGGTGCAAACTGATCACGCGTATATGCGGTGGCTCATAAAAGATCCAGAAAGACTTGATATTGTCATAATCATACATCTCATCCCCGATCAACACACCATCATACGTGATCGCAAAATCGATCACTTTTTGCGGACGCGACAAGAGCAGATATCCCGTGAGACCGATGAGGATAAAGACGATCGCCATGATGATGCCGTTGGTAAAGATCGCATAGACGATGATCGCGCAAAGAATGAGCGCCGCACCGATATACCATTGTCGATCATGCGGATAGTGCTCAAACTCCGGACCGCGCCAATGCGTCACGATATCTTGCGGATGATTTTTGATATATTGGGAATGTTCTTCTATGTGTTCATAATGCTCTTGATAGTCCGGCTGTTCTTCTGTGACCGGACCCTCCGCCTCCTTACGGACCCACTGATCTTTTTGCGGTAATTCCATATGATCACCAGTTGCAGCCTGTGCTGTGCGATTCTGTTGTGAAACCTGCTCCGGTTTTTTTATCTCCGGCGTTTTTTTTAACATGCCAAAGAAACCTTTCTTGCTTTTTGTCTCAAATTGATCCATTTTGTTCTCACGCAAGTTCATTCGCATAACGATTTTTTATTTTCACGCATGTATCATATCATATTTACAAATTCTTCGCCACCTGTTATGATGAATGCTGTATCAGTGAAACGTGGCTCGCAAAAAGCCTATGCTGATACAATAGAAAATCTTGTTTGTATCACGTTTTTTTGTAGATTTAACAACACACGTGGAGGTGTGGCAGAGTGGTCGATCGCATCGGTCTTGAAAACCGAAGTCCCCTCACGGGGACCGGGGGTTCGAATCCCTCCGCCTCCGCCTTCGTCCGCCATAGCGGACTTCGGCGGACACGGTCCGCTGAAGTTTGCGACGGTGGATCAAGGTCGTCATGATTCAAAAAAGATCTTTATATTATGTATTATGTATATATCCTTCGTTGCAAGGACAAAAAACCATATATAGGGTGCACACAAAATTTACAAGAACGCGTTGACAGACACCGAAATGGTTTTGTTCCCGCGACAAAAGATCGTCTTCCTATAGCGCTGGAGTTTTACTGCGCATTCAAAAATAAATATACAGCATTTCAATTTGAAAAATATCTCAAATCCGGATCCGGACGTGCATTTACAAACCGTCATTTTTTAAAAAACTCCTAAAAATAATCATGCTCTCCATCAACAATCTCTCCGTGCAAGCGGATGAGAAGACGATCATTCATACTGTTTCTTATGATTTTGCACCGGGCAAGATCTATGCCATTATGGGCGTCAACGGCTCCGGCAAAAGCACCCTTGCCAAGACGATCATGGGCGATCCTTCTCTCAGAGTTCTCTCCGGCGACATTACACTGGATCAAAAAAATATTACATCACTTCCACCGCAAGAGCGCGCTCATCTCGGGATTTTTTTGGCGCCACAATCGCCTCTCGCGATCCCCGGCGTCACAGTGCAACAACTCTTGCGCACGGCAATCCCTCGCGACACACAGGATAGTGCTACATTGCTAAAAAGGATCACTGACGTGGCACAGGATCTTGATATGAAAAAAGAACTTCTCTCACGATCGCTCAACGAAAATTTCAGCGGTGGTGAACGCAAAAAGATGGAGATGCTTCAAGCGGCAATCCTCGATCCTCGCTACATCATCCTCGATGAGATCGACACAGGCGTTGATGTTGATGCTCTCGCGACGATTGCCACATTTATCAAAAAAATGAAAACGAACGATCCGCAAAAAACGTTTATCATCATCACACACTATAACCGCATCCTTTCACAATTACCGGTTGATGAGGTGCTCATCATGCACAATGGCACGATCACAGAACACGGCGACGCCGCACTTGCGGAAAAGATCGAGAAAGACGGCTACAAAAAATAGTTCGAAATATATCAGTTTTCTACAAAAAATGACAGATCACGATGCACAACCTGATAGCACGCCTCCTTTTACACACGGGTCTGACTTCGCCGTGAACCATGCGGAACACGACTTCGCCATGCCGGAGGTTTCCGTTTCAAAAACAAAACGCGGGATCAGTGCAGACATCGTACAGAAGATCAGTGCTTATAAAAAAGAGGATGCATGGATGCATGATTTTCGTTTGCGATCATATGACATCTTCACCCAGAAAAAACTTCCCACATGGGGACCGGATCTTTCACACATCGATTTTGATGATATGATCTATTTCCTCCGCGCCACAGATAAAAAATCACAGAGTTGGGATGATCTGCCACCGGAGATCAAGGAAACCTATGATCGCATCGGCGTGCCCGAGCATGAAAAGAAATGGCTTGCCGGCGTAAGCGCGCAATATGAAAGCGAAGTGATCTATGAATCCATGCACAAAGAATTGGAAAAGCAGGGCGTGATCTTTTGTGATATGGATACGGCTGTGCGCACCTATCCGGATATCGTCAAAAAATATTTCGGCAAACTCATTCCGCCGACAGATAACAAATTCGCCGCGCTCAATTCTGCCGTGTGGTCCGGCGGATCGTTTATCTATGTGCCAAAAAATGTTCATGTAACACTGCCTCTGCAAGCATACTTTCGGATCAACGCCGAACGATTCGGTCAATTCGAGCGCACACTGATCATTGCCGACGAAGGATCGTCCGTACACTATATCGAAGGATGCACTGCCCCGGCATATTCCACACAATCTCTCCATGCCGCAGTCGTGGAGATCTTTGTGCTCAAAAATGCAAAGATCCGCTATACGACGATCCAAAACTGGAGCAAAAATATTTACAACCTCGTCACCAAGCGCGCCAAAGCGGAAGAGGGCGCCACGATGGAATGGATCGACTGCAATCTCGGCTCCAGCATCACGATGAAATACCCCACGGTGATCCTCGCAGGAGAAAATGCGCGTGGCAGTATGATCTCCATGGCACTGGCAAACACCGACCAAACGCTTGATACCGGCGCAAAAATGATCCACATCGCACCGCACACCACATCACACATTATTGCCAAATCCATTTCCATCGGTAGCGGTGTGTCAAATTATCGCGGACTCGTCAGCATCGCATCCGACGCACAGAACACAAAAAGCTACACGCAATGCGATGCCCTCCTTTTCGACAACATTTCCCAATCCAATACCTATCCGACAATGGATATCAAAAATGATACGGCAAGCGTTTCCCACGAAGCAAGCGTCGAGAGTCTCGACAAGGAGAAACTTTTTTATGTCATGTCCCGCGGACTCACAGAAGCGCAGGCACGCAGTATGATGGTAAACGGTTTTATCGAAGAGATCACCAAAGAGATCCCACTTGAATATTCCGTAGAGCTCTACCGCCTCATTAATATGGAAATGGGAACTAGGGGGTAGGATTTAGGTGGTAGGGAGTAGGGATTAGGGAGTAGGTGGTAGGGGGTAGGAATTGGTGATAATCTGCAAGATTAGAGATAATATATTATATATGGAAAAACAGATTAAAAATTACAAAGACTTGATTGTTTGGAAAAAGTCAATGGAATTAGTCAATAAAGTATACACTCTGACGAAAAAATTTCCGCGAGATGAGCTTTTTGGACTCTCCAGTCAAATGCGCAGATCAGCGATTTCTCTGCCCTCAAATATTGCGGAAGGACACCGCCGTGGCACCAGAAAAGATTACGCACACTTTATTACAATCGCTTTTGGCTCTGGCGCAGAATTAGAAACACAAATACTTATTGCTAAAAATCAAAATTATTGTTCAAATAAAGAATGTGAAAGCATAGATATTCTGCTCGAAGAAATTATGAAAATGCTCAATGTCTTGCAATCAAAGTTGAAGAGTACGCCTCCGCCGTCCACTCCCCACCCCCCTACCCCCTAAATATCTACTCCCTATAGCACCCCTACCCCCTAATTTCTACAACCTACCCCCTAACATCTACTCCCTAAATATGTTTATACTCGTCGTCAACAAGCGAAAAAAAGAATACAAAATTACCACTCCCGGTAAGCATGTTTTTTATTTTGAAAATCTCACCGCTGATCTGACATTTGTCATTGCGGCAGAACACGCCGAGGTGGCGATCTATGGTCTTTATCAGGGCAAAGATACAGATGATTTTGTATTGGATATTTCACAAATTCATACCGCTCCGCATACAAAAAGTACAGCACTAATCAAAAGCGTCTTACGTGACAATGCACAGCTTCATATGCGTGGAAAAATTCGTGTAGAGCAAAATTCTGTTGGCACCGAAGCGCTTCTGACAAATACGAATCTCCTTTTGTCAAAAAATGCACACGTCATCAGTATGCCCCAATTGGAGATCCTTCCGCATGAGGTGCACTGCACACATGCCGCACAGACCAAACCACTTGATCCGGATCAGTTGGATTATCTCATCAATCGTGGCATCACACCGCACGATGCCCGACAATTACTCATTGATGGATTCTTACAAGAAATACTTCAATACAAAGAGTAATGTAAATCCCCACAAGAATGCTCTCGTGGGGATTTTTTTGTTACGTGAGCACTGGATGCGCTTGTCGAATAGCAAGATTTCATCGCCAAACCCTATAAGTGGGATTTTTCGTCACTCGCTCACATGTAACAAAATATCTATTTGCCAGTATAGAGAAAAATGTAAATAATTGCAAGCACACCAAAAAACACCCCGCTTTGAGCGGGGTGGTTTTGTGAAGTTCAACCCAAGGAGAAATACCGACTATTTCTTACCTTGACGGAATCCTGTTCCTGCCGGGATCAAGCGTCCGATGATCACATTTTCTTTGAGACCGCGGAGATGATCTTTCTTTCCGGTAATTGCCGCGTTGATAAGTACGCGCGCCGTTTCTTGGAAGGATGCCGCTGAGAGGAATGATTCCGTAGAGAGTGCAACTTTGGTAATACCGAGGATCATTGGCTCACCTTCTGCGCCACTACCCTTTGATTCTACTGCCTCGATATTTGCATCATTGAACTCGCTCATTTCTACGATCTCACCGGGGATAAGTGTCGTATCTCCTGCTTCCGTAATGCGGATACGAGAGAACATCTGACGGATGATGATCTCGACATGCTTGTCGTTGATACCTTCACCTTGTGATGCATAGATCTCTTGAATCTCGCGTACGATATAGCGATGCACTTCTTCCTTACCCATTGTTTCATAGAGCTTCTTGAGGTCGATGTGACCTTCATTGAGCTGTGTGCCCTTTGCCACGAGATCACCCTTCTTGACATTGATCGTTGAATTTGACGGTACATTGTATTTCTTTTGTTGCTTGCGCTTGCCTTCTTTCTCGATCACGATCGTTACAGTTTTTCCGCCATCATCCTCAATATCGACAACTGCACCATCAATCTCGGAAATGATCGACTCGCCCTTTGGCGTACGTGCTTCAAAGATCTCTTCTACACGAGGCAAACCTTGTGTAATATCAGATCCCGCAACACCACCAACGTGAAATGTACGCATCGTAAGTTGTGTACCCGGTTCACCGATTGCCTGTGCTGCGACTGTCCCTACAGCCTGACCAAGTGCAACCAATCCCTTGCGACCGAGATCGACACCATAACACTTTTGACAAATACCTCGCAATGTCTTACATGATGTTGTCGTACGAATTTTGACCTTTTCGATGCCTGCTTTATCGATTTCCTGCGCTTGCTTTTTGTCGATCAAAACGCCTGACTCTACGATCACCTTATCCGTCTTTGGATGTTTGATCGCGCCAACCGATGTGCGTCCTTCTACACGTGATCCAAAATTGATACCGATGCGATCGGAGTCTTGACGATAGACATATCCACCCACGCGATCACCACAGTTTTCTTCCGTGACAATCACATCTTGCGCAACATCCACGAGACGTCGTGTGAGATAACCGGCAGTTGCTGTACGAAGAGCCGTATCTGCCATACCTTTACGCGCACCATGCGTTGAGATGAAATACTCCAACACATCGAGACCTTCTTTGTATGAGCTACGTACCGGCAACTCCAATGTTTCACCTGTCGCGCCAGCCATAAGACCTTTCATACCGGTCATCTGTACGACAACGGATTCACTACCGCGAGCCTTGGAATACACCATGGAATATACAGGACCTTCTTTGTCCAATCCTGCACGCACAGCATCCGTAATGTCATCTTTTGCCTTGTTCCATGTATCGATCGTACGGTTCTTGCGTTCTTCGTTCGTGAGAAGTCCCATATCAAAGCTCTCTTTGATCCCTGCCACTTTTTGCTTTGCATCCTCAAGGATCGCTTTCTTCTCCACCGGCACGACGAGATCATCCATGCCCCAACTGATACCGGAAAGTGTAACGCTCTTGAATCCCAGATTTTTGACGCGATCGATAAACGCTGCTGTTTCCTCTTGTCCGACAGTGTCAAGCATCTTTCCAACAACATCTTTCAATTCTTTCTTTGTCATTTCTTGATTCAAAAAGCGCATCGATGCCGGCAAAATATCATTGAACATCCCGCGTCCGGCTGATGTCTTGTAGACTTTGCCCTTATAAAGAAGCGTGATCTCTGCATTGATCGCGATCGCTTCATTTTGATATGCCAAGATCGCCTCATCAATATTCGCAAAGATTTTTCCCTCACCCTTTGCGCCAGGTTTGATATGCGTGATGTAATAGATTCCCAACACAAGATCCAACGATGGTGTAGTGATCGGCTCTCCACTTGCAGGCTTGATCAAGTTTTTTGATGAAAGCATGATATTTGCGCTTTCCTCACGTGCCTTATCCGTAAGTGGCACATGTACTGCCATCTGATCGCCATCAAAGTCTGCGTTGAATGCGGCACACACCATCGGATGCAACTGGATTGCTTTACCCTCGATCAATACCGGTTGGAATGATTGAATTGACAAACGGTGAAGGGTCGGCGCGCGGTTAAGCATCACATAATGGTGTGAGATAATATCATCCAAAATTTCATATGCCTCTTCCGTCTCATTGTCCACCATACGTCCTGCCGTACGCACATTGTGAGCGTACTCGCGTTCGATCAACTTGTTGATGATAAACGGTTTGAAAAGTTCCAATGCCATGCGTTTCGGCAGACCGGCCTGATGCAACTTGAGTTGCGGACCAATCACGATAACGCTACGCCCTGAATAATCCACACGCTTACCCAAGAGATTCTGACGGAAACGTCCTTGTTTTCCTTTCAATGAATCTGCGAGAGAACGAAGTGGACGTCGTTGTCCGGTTGATGCCGCAACAGATGCTTGTCCACGTCGTGCTGAATTATCAAAGAGTGCATCAACCGCCTCTTGCAACATACGCTTCTCATTACGTGTGATCACTTCCGGTGCACGCAATTCGAGCAATTTTTTCAGACGATTGTTACGGTTGATGATACGACGATAGAGATCATTGAGATCGGACGTTGCAAAACGTCCACCATCCAATGCAACCATCGGACGGAGATCCGGCGGGATCACAGGAATGATCGTCGGCAGCATCCATTCCAAATGAATATCTGCTTTTTTTATGCCCTGATAAAATTTGATCCGCTTGAGAAGTTTTTTCTTGAGAATGGAGTCCGCATCGTCGAGATGTTGCACGAGACTTTTCATCATGTCATCCACATTCATATTCTTCAAGATTTTCTGCACAGCCTCCGCGCCAATTCCCGCAGTAAAAACTTGACCAAAACTCGTAGACAGATTGAAATATTCCACCTCGCTCAAGATCTGATACAAAGCAAGAGATCGCAACGCATCACGTTTACTGCGATATTGTTTTTTGAGTTCTTGCATTCTCTCATCATCACCGCTGGTTTTGATCTCCTTTTGCTTGTGCTTGAATTCACTCTCAAGATTTTCCATCGCTTTTTCACGCGCATCATCATCTACATCCGTCACGATATATGATGAAAAGTAGATCACTTTTTCCAATGCCTGTGGGGAAAGTCCGAGAGCGAGACCAATCTTACTCGGCACACCGCGCAAAAACCAAATGTGTGATACAGGCACAGCAAGCTGAATATGTCCCATGCGCTCACGACGAATGATCGAACGTGTTACTTCAACACCGCATTTGTCACATGTGATTCCTTTATAACGAATACGCTTGTATTTTCCACAATAACATTCCCAATCCTTTGACGGACCAAAAATGCGTTCACAAAACAAACCGTCCATTTCATAACGTTGTGTACGATAGTTGATCGTTTCCGGTTTTGTGATCTCACCATGCGACCATCCGAGAATATTTTCCGGACTTGCGAGTCGGAGTCGGACGCTGTCGAAATCACTTACTTTTGTTGCATTTTCCATATGTTTGATAAAGTTTAGATTTAATACATCGATGCATTACTTCTCTTCTTTTTTTGCATCTTGTGCATCCTTCTCATCTGACTCGACTTTTTGTCCGATGAGTTCCACATCCAAACACAAACCCTTGAGTTCATTCACCAAAACATGGAATGACGCCGGAAGATTTGGACTCTTGATCTCTTCGCCCTTGATGATTGCCTCATACGCCTTTGAACGTCCGAGTACATCATCAGATTTGATCGTCAACATTTCTTGCAATGTATGAGCGGCACCATAACCTTCCAATGCCCATACCTCCATCTCTCCAAAACGCTGTCCACCAAACTGTGCTTTACCACCAAGCGGTTGTTGTGTGATCAATGAGTATGGTCCGATCGAGCGCATATGCAACTTATCATCAACGAGATGATTCAACTTCATAATATACATCACACCGACAGTTGACTCATTATCAAACGGGCGTCCCGTCTTTCCATCGATCAAACCGATCTTTCCGCTTTCTGGAAGTCCCGCTGATTTAAGTTCTGCTTTGATATCTGCTTCAGATACACCGTCAAGCGCAGGTGTTGCTGCCGTGTAGCCATGCGCACGTGCTGCCCATCCGAGATGCGTCTCCAAGATCTGACCGATATTCATACGACTTGCTACACCCAACGGATTCAAGATCACATCAACCGGTGTGCCGTCTGGCAAGTATGGCATATCCTCCACCGGTGCAATACGCGAGATCACACCCTTATTTCCATGACGCCCTGCGAGCTTGTCACCGACTGCGATTTTGCGCAATTGCGCAACAGAAATCTGAATTTGCTGGCTTACGCCTGTTGGCAAACGATCACCCTGATCTCGTGTAAATACTTTGATATCCACAACTTTTCCATGTTCACCATGTGGTAAATACAGAGAAGAATCTTTTACATCACGGGATTTCTCACCAAAGATCGCACGAAGGAGACGTTCCTCTGCTGTGAGGTCACCCTCACCCTTTGGTGTGATCTTTCCGATCAAGATATCTCCCGATGACACTTCCGCTCCGATGCGCACGATGCCCGTCTCATCCAAGTTCTTCAGACGGTCTTCACCAATATTTGGGATATCACGTGTTACGATCTCAGGTCCGAGCTTTGTGTCACGCACATCCAATGAAAAATCTTCAATGTGGATCGAGCTATAACGGTCATCCTGCAATACCTTTTCTGAAATGATGATCGCATCCTCAAAGTTAAATCCTTCCCATGGCACGAAAGCCACGAGCATATTTTGTCCGAGCGCAAGCTCACCATGATCAGTTGATGATCCGTCTGCGAGCAATTGCCCTTTCTTGATCACATCACCCTTGAGTACACGCGGCACCTGATTCATCGATGTAAACGCGTTGGACTTCATAAATGTATGAAGCAAGTATTCTCTTTTATTTGTTTTTTTCTTCGCACCTGCCGGTGCTTCTTCTTCCACGACAATATGATTGCCATCCACAGAAATCACCTTTCCCGGGTTTTTTGCAATCACTGCCTGACCGGAATCCGCTGCCGCTTTGTCTTCGATACCTGTTCCCACAAGCGGTGCTTCCGGTTTGACACACGACACAGCCTGACGTTGCATGTTCGAGCCCATAAGTGCACGGTTTGCATCATCATGCTCCAAGAAAGGAATAAGTGCTGTCGCCACAGAAATACACTGCTTTGGTGACACGTCAATATATTCAACACTTGTCACACTTACCATATCCGGCTGACCGCTGACACGCGCTTCTACCATCTTTTCCACGATGTTGCGATGCTCATCAAGTACTGTGCCACCATGTGCGATCGTCAATCGATCTTCTACAGTCGCATTGATATATTCGATTTTGTCCGTTACAAACGGCACGACATGGATCATGTCTTTTTTCTCTTTCGCGATCTTTTTTGCAAGAGTTTCATCGATCAATGTACCGATAGCACAATCACCGATTTTCTCCGTTAAAATACGACCGACAAGATCATCTGCAGTATTTGCGACTTCTTGCGCCACTTTCAAGTATGGTGTTTCGAGAAATCCATATTCATTGATCCGTGCATATGTCGCCAAATGTCCGACGAGTCCGATATTCGGTCCTTCCGGTGTTTCTACAGGACAGATGCGTCCATAATGAGAATGATGCACATCACGCACTTCAAATCCCGCACGCTCACGCGTCAAACCACCGGGTCCAAGGGCACTTAAGCGACGCTTATGCTCCAACTCTGCAAGCGGATTTACCTGATCCATAAACTGCGACAACTGTGAGCTGGAAAAAAATTCTTTGATCGCAGCTGCAACCGGACGAGAATTGATGATCTGTCCCGGCACAACCGTATCCACATCACACGTACTCATGCGATCTTTGATATTGCGTGCCATACGCGCAAAACCGATACGCATTTTGTTTTGGATAAGTTCTCCCACACCACGCACGCGACGATTGCCCAAATGATCGATATCATCTGCCTGTGCTTGCGGATTATTGTTCATGCGAATGATCTCCTTGATAATGAGAACAAAGTCCTCCACATTTAAAATACGATTTTCTGGGTTATTTGCTCTATCAAGTTTCAATCGTTGGTTGAGACGGTATCGTCCCACCGCACCAAAGTCATAACGATCAAAGTTAAAAAACATTGCATCAACCATTTGTTTTGCATTCTCTTCTGTTGCAAGGTCTCCCGGACGTACGCGTTTATATACCTCCTTGTATCCCTCACCTTGCGATGTTGTAATATCTTTTGCAAGCGTTTCACCGATATGATCTACGTCGATCACTTCCACATCCTGTGCAAAAAGTGCACGAATCTGATCATTAGTACCATGCCCAAAAGCACGCAATAGCGCCGTCACCGGCAATTTGCGCTTACGATCGATCTTCACATAGATCACACCATCACGATCTGTCTCAAGCTCCAACCATGCACCACGATTTGGAATGATTTTTGCACCAAAAAACTTACGGCCTTTGATGTATTCCATCGAAAAGAACACGCCGGGGGATCGGATGAGTTGTGATACGATCACACGCTCCACACCATTGATAATAAACGTTCCACGATCTGTCATGATCGGAAATTCTCCAAAGTAGATCTCTTGCTCCTTTACTTCCCCGGTCTTTTTGAACACAAGCTTTGCTGTTGCGCGAAGCGGTGCCTCATAAGAAATATTTTTTGCGCGCGACGTCAACTCGTCGTATTTGGATTCGTCCAAGAAGTAATTGGAAAGAGAAAGTTCCATTTCCTTTCCGGCAAAATCAACGATTGGATTTACTTCATCCAATAGCTCCTGCAATCCTTTTTCCAAAAACCATTCATACGAAGCCGTCTGTGCCTCGATAAGATTTGGCAATGACACAGCTAACTGTTTCTTGAAAAACTTTCGTTTTGCAAGAGACGAAGAGGCGCTGAATTTCCCCTTTACCTTCATTTTCTTGTTTTCAACCATAAAAAGACCTCCCATCATCTCGGTATTCTTTACTTTGTTCAACGTCTTGAAAGTATAAGAAATACCTTTCTGATGGAGTTTTGAATGATTAACTATTTAATTGTCGCACAAAAATGTCCGATGTGATGCATCCAATTTGACACGAAATTCCCTGTTTTCCAACAAAAAATTCGTACCATTAAAGTGGATTATTTTTCAGTACCATGAATAATAGCAGGAAAAAAATATGTTGTCAACTATATTTTTGGTTATCATTACCGCATAATTGAACGGGATCTGCCTACATTATGCACAACTTATCCACAGCAAGCAAAAACCCCCACAAATCGTGAGGGTTTCTCGATTGTTTATAATCTCTGTGCAATTCTTATGCGCCACAATCTGCGGTTGTATTTGCGTTGGCTGCGGCAGCTGTGCCTGAACCGAATCCTGGTGCCGGTGCATCACTGGACATTTCTGTCTGACATGCTGCCGGTTGTGTATTGAATGCGGAGCAAATCGCTTTCATGAGACTTGCGCTATCACGACCGGATTGGATCAATTCCCCATTGATCACAAGAGTCGGCGATCCTTGGACACCATATTTCTCATTATCCGCCTTTGAGATGTTGAACTGAGGAAACTGTCCACTCACCCATGACGACTTATCATTGAACAATTCTGTAACTTTGAATGCTTTATCTGTTTGCGCCACGCACTGCGCCAAAAGCGTTTGATTGACCAATGCTGTCTGCATGCATGCTTTTTCATCCTGTTTTTCCAAAAAGCATCCAAGATACGCATGAAATTTTTGCGGTTCTTTTTCCTGGATGCAATACTGACGCAATTCTTCCTTCACTTCTTTCTCACCATGCATTGCATAATCCACAAATTTGAATTTTGCATTGACAGTTGTGCCAAGAGCTTTCAACACCGGCAAAATGCCCTTCTCGATCTGCGTACCATATGGGCAGTGACTCATCACAAAGATCTCAACTTCCGGTTTATCTGATTTTGTCTGCACTTCTGTAGTCTCAGTTGTTGTGGCATCCTCTTCCGCGCTCTTTTCTTCAAGTTGCTTTGTATCAACAAGCTGCGGAATAAACTTGGTCATATCTTTTGACATGTACGACGTCACTTCTTGACCCTCTACAGTAATGATCATTTTATAGAGACCGCTTTCTTCTGTGATTTTACCGATCTCAACCTTTGTGCCTTCCGGAACCAGTTGACCGGTGATCATTTTCATCGCATTATCCCGAACTTCCTGCGCCACCTTTTCTTTTACAGGACGTTCTTCGCCGACGTTGTCACGTTTTTGCATTTGGAAATATGCAATAGCACCCACTGCCAGAACGACGATCACAAGCCAAATAAAAATATTCTTTCCTCCTTGTATGCCACAGCACACATCACCGCATGTCTTTCCTTCGCATGAGCCTCCTTCGCATACACCATCCTTACATGTGCCACTCTCACACGTTCCTCCCTCGCATGAACCTTTTGCCTCCTCTTCCGGAGTTTTCTTTTCCTCTACCACTTCTTCTGTCTTTTTTTCCTCTGACATCATTTTGTAATTACAAATTATATTATGTATTGATATATATTATATCATTTTCTTGATCATTCTCAAGAAAATAGGTTTCTCTCATCATATCATGACTGCGCATGACGCGCAAAATTGAGCGTCTTGATGATCGTTCGCGCAATTCGCGCTGTGGTGTACCCCTTGGGAATGTCCGCCACAAGCACAAAATCGTCCACATCTTCCACGACACGCTCATTGCGCATGAGAATGTCCTCGATCGCCGGAAAGAATTTTTCCAATAGATCATTGTCATCCACCCACTGCATGCGATCAAGATCCTGATCGTTGTCACGTAATACGAGCGCGACATCTTTTTCTTTCAATGATAATTCTATTTGCATACCCATGTGCCTTATCAAAAATAATCACCCCTCTATTGTACTCATATAACACAAATACACAACAAAAACATTTCTACAGTTGGCTTGTGATATATTGCATTTCCATTTTTTCATCCCCATATGCAGAAAAAGTACTTTCAATAATGATTGGTCGCTCTTTCTGCTTCAGTGCACCGACAATCTCATTTTGACATGTTTCAAAAAGTGGCACATGCAACAACTCTGGGCCATATCCGCTGATATGATACCCCACAATACGATCGCCGAATTGTGCATGTAATTCTTTTGCCAATTGCATTGACGGGTCATTGACAAAACAATGTTGCAGATCGATCACAAGTCCAAAGGGATATCGATCCAGAAGAGACTGTACATCGTCAAGAGTTCTGAACGACTTTTTGCGATCATCCATATTCTCGATTGCCACGGGGATTTTGTATTGACTGATAATATCCCATCGCTTCACCGCATCTGGATGAAAGACGACATATGTAGCAGAAAATCGCGCACTCAATTCTTCCAACTGTTTCAATAATACATGTGACACGGCATCGTCATCATACGCAATTACAGGTGCATGAATGGAAATGTGATCGAATTGCATAATATGCGCATGTTCCCCCGCAGAAAGAAATTTTACATGTTCCTCTGTGTGACACATTAACTCAATCGCACGTGCACCGGTAGCACAAAAACGATCCACTAATTCTTTGGAAAATCGCTCATGACTATTATTTTGCAATCGATAAAAAACCCCGCACGAAAAACCAATGACCATACTATATAAAAGTTATGTTATCTTTCATTCACGGTATACACGTCATCATCAAATTCGATGAAAAAATGATGGCGTTCATGATCTTGAAAATATGCCGTTCCCTTATGTTTTGCATACCCAAAGATCGTGTTAAATTCATCCGTATCCAAATGATTTTCCAAATAAAGCATCAGATCACTTGCGTCATCGTTCATGTGAATACGGCATCCGTGCAAAATACTTTCTTTCATAATATTCTTTAAAATAATTACTTATGCCTCCTTTTTGCATTTTTCAACAATTTCTTCAACCGTCATAATAATGCTTTCAGATTCCGTACGACGACGCACTTCTACGCCACCCTGCTCAAGCGACTTTTTGCTCACAACCACGCGATATGGACAACCGATTAGATCTGCATCTGCAAATTTTTCCCCGGCACGTACATTCCGATCATCATAAAGCACTTCTATGCCGGCAACGGTCAACCGGTCATAAATTTTTTGTGCTTGCTCATCTTGCTCTAGACTGACCAAATGCACAAGGAAAGGCGCAATGATATCAGGCCAGACGAGACCTTTGTCATCTGCAAATAATTCCGTCACTACACCCATTACACGCGCAGGGCCAATGCCATAGGAACCCATGATCACCTTTTGTTTCGTGCCATCTTGTGTATCGTATGTGAGATCAAATGCATCACTGAATTTTGTACCAAGTGAAAAGATATTGCCCACCTCCGCCGCTTTTTTTTGCACAAGAGACTCTTTGCTCACGCCAAGATCTGCCAATACCTCATCAGTGTATACTTCTTGATTGATCGCCATGTTCTTTTCTTCACTGACATAAATGATGTCTTCTCCGGCATCGCACACTGTCTGGAATTCATGTGAATACTTGCTAAATGTGCCACCACCGGCAAATGTCAGATATGTGTGATCACCAATACCCACACGACGAAAGATATTGAGGTATGCTTTTTTTGCATTTTCGTAGAACATTTCATGTTCTTTTTGATCAGGTGAAAAAGAATATGCGTCTTTCATAATAAATTCCCTCCCACGCATGATCCCACTCTTCGCACGCGCCTCATTACGAAACTTCGTTTGAAATTGGTACACACTAAATGGAAGATTTTTGTACGACGACACATGATCTTTCATCATGGACGTTAACACTTCCTCATGTGTAAATGCCAAGCCTACCTCTGTGCCATTTTTCAGTGACGTCTTAAACCAGTTGTCTACCACCTCATCACTCCACCGTCCAGTCGTGCCCCACACGTCTTTGCTCTGCAATGATGTCATAAATAATTCCTGACACCCGATTGCATCCATTTCTTCGCGGATGATACCGATGACTTTATTGAGAACACGCAGCCCCAATGGGAGAAAGCTGTACGCGCCAGCCATTTCCTTGTGAATAAATCCTGCACGGATGAGTAGCTGAGCATTTTTACTCACTTCGTCTTGTGGTGCAAACTTTTGCGTCCTGGTAAATAATTGCGATTGTTTCATAAAATTGACATTAAAAAAATAAAAGATCGTGAAAGTTAAAGAATTACCCTCACGGGGATATAGTTGTATGCATTATAGAAAAAATGGGTATTGCAAAACATATCGTAATATTCATTACTTCATTGCTTCCATCATATTATCCAAACACCTTTTCGTCAAAGAAATCACAAGTAAACAAATATTTATACTGTATGCAATTTTGTAATTTCTTTTTTGCAAAACAAAAACATGATCAATAAAATGATCGCAACGACCACCGGTAATATAAAAAAGTATTGAGGCTGATTGATAGTGAATAAAATACACCCAAAAACTACCATACGACCAACTACCGTCGGCACTTCACGCAAGATGATAAATTCTTCTTCATTTTTATCTTTGACCGATTTGTAGATATAACTGAAATATGGCACAAGAAAAAATGTCATTGAGAACGCACCTACCAGCGTTAATACATACGCCATGATTTGTCCGTGAGAGAAAATCCTACCAACAGACACAACAATGACACACAGTGCTGCAATGATAATAAGTTTATGCGGATCTTTATTTGCTTTCTTCCCTATAAAAAACAAAAATAGAATTCCACCAATTGACGACAAGCTCCCTACTATGCCAGGCACTGCTAATGACCCGATCATGATGTACACATAAATACTCCAATACCAATGTGATTCTTCGATTACATTATCAAGTGACTCAAGAAAAAATAATTTCTTTCGTTTTTTTATTTTTGCAAAAGTCTCTTTCCAATGCAATGATAATTTTGATTCATGACTTTTAATGCCGTGAAGTGGGATAAATGACAAGATGAGTCCCAAGATTGCAATGATAAATATCGGCCAAAACCCGACAAAATAAACCATCACAACACTTATGAGCGGATTGAGTACTTGTAAAATTTTTGGTAAAGCAAAAAACGTTGCAAGATCGGTGCCCATTTTATCAAAATCTGTATGTTTTACCAAAAGAATATTTAATGGCACCCAATAGATAAATGTTGCCATTCCGCCGACCATTGCCACAATGCCAAATGGCATATGCCAGTCTTGCATAAAATACAAACTTACATAAAAAAGAATTTCCATCGGATAATAAAGTTGAAAAATACGCACCAATCCGATTTTTTGTATCAATGGTGAGATTACAAATAGAGTAAATAACAAACCAAATCCATGGAAGATTGCATAAAAAACAACGACATCTGTCAATGTATTGCCAATCGTCAATAAATACACCGGCACATAAATGCTCACAAAAGAAAGCGCAATTGATCGGATCGTGTGTGCAATATGGATGCGATAGATCTCTCGCTTGTCTTTTATGATTTTTTGGAAAATCAATTGTACTTCAAACAAATTTTTTATCATTTCTAATTTTGAACTTCCAATATAATTTTCATTTATTTTCCATAAATTTTTTAAGCCCCTCAACTGTAATTTCATAACTTCTCACGAAAGAATCATCCACGTGCGCATAAAGTAATCCCTTCCCATTTTGTTGATCCATAAAATAACTGGCAAAGGTAATCGTTTTTGCTTGACTGTCCCTGATAAAATAATTTGGAGAGATCCACTCAATTTTACCTTCTTCATAATTATAGATAAATAAACCTACAGAAAATTTTCCATATTTTACAAACGTCCCGTTTTTTCTATCCACCTCTCTGCCATTCATAAACCCAAGACACTTCCCCTCTCCTACATCAATAAATTTTCTTGACATCAACGGACCTGGTGAAGCATGTCCACCAGCCCATTCAATATTTTCTTTTTTAGGGTGAAAAACTGTTTTGCCAAATTTCCAATTTTTCCCCATGTCTTCCGCGATGACCGTTCTTATAGTCGAATACCAATATCCTTTGCCATGATCACTCGATTCAACAAGATTATATCTAAATCCACGTTTATTCATCGGAGCAATCGACACTTCTTTTGCTCCACAGTTATTTTTTTCCATCAAAACCGGTTGTGTCATTGTCAAATCACTCAGATCTGTCCCAAATGCATGCCCCAAGTGCACGACCGCATTTCCTGTTCGTTTATTAAATAAAGGGATTGTAAAATAGACATGCAGTGTATTATTTGTCTCATCCGCCCAAATATCCGGATCTTCAAATCCGATAAAGTCTAGTCCTTTTTTATTGAGAGAGTTTATGATTTCTTCTGTATTTTTCATGTACAGTTCACATGTGATCTCATAGATCCCTGCATCATTTTTTACTACTTTATACAAAGCACTTCTGTCAACATACCCTCGTTTTTCCACATCTCCCTCTCTGCTGACTACACATCTAATAATGCCTTCTTTCCAATCAAAATGTGAATTGAGAGTCAAAGCCATAATATGTTTAAACCTTCTATCAGATTTTATAGCTGTTTCTTTATTTTCTAAATACATTTTTTTATATACGCTTTAATATGCTTGTGCATTTACACATCCACACCGATTATATCATAAATACAAAGAAAAGAGGCGACTACAATTATGTAATCCGCCTCTCTTGTTGAGATTTATTGAATGGATGCCACCATCCAGCTGATCGCATTTGCGATCGCTTGTGCCGTGGCATGATTTGAATCTTCATGTACGGCATGTCCACTATGAATATGTTCTCTGCCAGGAATGGTATCGTGCGTCATTTTCAGTTGTACATAGACATCACCAAGTGCTTCATCACCCTTTGTGACTTGCACCGGGCGCCAATATTCTTGCGAGATCGTATATTCTTGCAATTGTGGAAAAAATTCTTTTGCAATGGCGACAACAGCATCAAATGCCGCACTCACAGGACCATTGCCGGTGCGCACGGCTGCTACTTTTTTACCGTGCAATGATGCGATGACGGATGCTGTTGGTATTGTACCCTTGCCACTCACAATTGTGGAACGATCGATCACAATGCTACATGGCACTTCCTTGATCACATCTGTTACAACTGCGACAACTTCTCGATCACTCAAAGAAGTACCGCGCCGTCCTTCTGAGATACGCTTGATCTCTACCATGATCTCTGCAAGCTGCTCTTTTTTTACGACAAAACCAAGCTCTTTAAGTTTTGTCATAATGCCCTCCTTGCCGGAAAATTGTGTCACCACAGTCTTCACGCCGGTGTGTCCATATTTTTTTGGATCCCAACTATAATATGGGCTGACGGTTGTACCGTTTTGCTTTGCTTTTTCTTCAATGGCCTGATGCGTACCGGAACTGCAAATGCCATTTTGATCTCCCACCACAACCCAGTGTCGTGGCACAGGCATGCCCAGACAGTTTGCGATCATGTGAACGATCTCCACAACAATTGCAGGATCGAAACGTATGTTATACCCACCAAAAATATCTTGGCGTGTATGCATGTTCATGATCACGGACTCAAATTTCGTCATACCGCTACGCTCACCCAGTCCATAAAATGTACCTTGCACTTCTGTGATACCATGTATAATTCCTTGCAAAGCATTTGTCGTACTGTGATCACTATCATTGTGACAGTGACATGCAATACGCGCTTTATGAATGTTTGACACATGCGCAAATACATATGCGATGAAATCGCCAAACTCGTTGAGAATACGCAATCCGGTTGTGTCAGGCAAATTGACACTCGTTGCACCGGCAGTGATCACTGCTTCCACGATCTTGCAAATAAATTCTTTGCCCGCTCGCGCAGCATCTTCCGGCGAAAACTGCACATGGTGGAAACCAATACTTCTGGCATATCGCACCATATCAACTGCAGTGTCAATCACCCATTGTCGTTTTCCCTCCGGCGAATCACCATATTTCTCAGCATCGAATTGTGCGAGCATAAGCTCGTCACTTACCGGAATATAAATATGAACCATGTCACAACCGGCGACTTTTACCGCATCAATATCTGCCTCCACAGCACGAGCCAGTCCTGAAAGAATAGGCTTATGATGTGTTTTTGTACCTCGCACAACGTCAACGATCTCTCGACATCGTTTTGGATTGCCTTTTGCACTGCCGGGAAAACCGATCTCGATGATGTCAATTCCGCCTTTCACCAACTTTCTCACATAGCGATCCTGGTCTGCAGGCGTGATCGCCCCACCGTCAACTTGCGCAGATTCACGTAGCGCCACATCATTCAACCAAATCTTCTTCTTTTCCATCACTCTCTCCTCATCCTTTTTTGAATTTTTTGATCTTCTCTTCAACTGTTAATGAACCCATGAATTGACCCATGTAAACAAAAAAACCTGACAGTGTCAGGCAGTATCAATGTTTTGTCCTATATTACTCGTAAAACATTACCCAACACAAAAACCTTCCTCAACGAGGAGTAGCAGGGCTAGCAGGTTTTGTGCTGTATAGTGTTTCATGCCGTCATTGTAACAAAAGATGTTTTTTTGTCAAACAGCTAATAAAAAATCTATGTGTTTTGTTGCTGCAAAAATTTCCTTAATTGTGCAATTGGTCTGATCTGGAGATATGTCTTTTCATAATCTTTTTCACTAAGTGACGCACGTGTCATTGTATACCCCGTGGGAATGAAAAAATGGTCCCAATCAAAACCGTTTTTCCCTGCCGGTTTTTTGGCAATTTCTCCCACTAATTTTTTTTCAAATATTTTTAACGTCTTGCCATCATAATATCCGATCGCACATCGCGCTGTTGCTTTGCGACTTTTGCCGTTGAGTAAATCACAAATATTGTGAAATGGCATTTGATCAACAAAAAAACGAATGAACGGTCCAGGCAATTTCCCCAATGCCTCAAATTCCAACGACACATCCTCCACGATCACAGGTTTCTTGATTTTTTGGTATGCCTGTCGAACCTTGTGCTCGATGATTTCTTTCAATCGCAAAGATTGGATCTCATCGAGATCGATCTTTTCGTGATCGATCGGATGACCCAAAAATTTTGCCAGATAATCCGCCTTGTTTTGATTGCCTGTTACAAATACAATATTTTTCATATGAGTTCTAATTTAAAAATATTTCCTATATAACCATTTTAATAAAAATGTCATTTTTTCTTTTATATAAAACATTTATTGAAAGCAAATCTATGTCATCCTGAACTTGTTTCAGGATCTCGCGCTTATGGTTTATATAGATCCTGAAACAAGTTCAGGATGACATAGATATCGATGAGTTCATGCGTCATCATAACAAATACATGATCGCGATGCAAAACACTAAATCATTGACGAACATCTTTTTATCATTATGATAGATATACTCACGTTTCGTGATATAATACCAACATTATGGCAGTGATCGCACTCAATAAGCAAGCAAAATTCGATTATGAACTCATTGACCACTATGAGGCGGGTTTGGCATTGTTCGGTCATGAGGTCAAATCGATCAAAACGGGACACATTTCACTCAAAGGCGCTTTTGTCACAGTAAAAGGTAGTGAGCTTTATCTCACCAATGCGATGATCCCTCTCTATAAACATGCAGCAAATATCAAAGAGTATGATCCAAATCGGTCTCGTAAGCTCCTCGTCAAAAAGTCGGAAATCCGCTCGCTGATCGGCAAAAAACAACAGGCTGGCTTGACATTGGTACCGATTCGTGTTTATACTAAGGGAAAGCTGATCAAGCTTGATTTTGCGCTTGCAAAAGGCAAGGCAAAATATGACAAGCGTCAGACGATCAAAAAACGTGAAACTGACCGCAATATCACACGCGCATTGCGCAGAGGTTAAAAAATATGAACATTGACAATCAAAAAGCAATCGCCGCATGCATCGCTTATAGACAAAGCGTTGCAAGCGGGGGGATGCTTTTAGCTTTCGACAGTTTGTCGTCTGCCGATATGCACGTCGGGCATGTATATTCACCCCGTAAAACTGGTATACACATTGATAAGTGCAAACTTCATCAACAAAGCAAAAGTAGCATTTGCTAACGCATTTGCTCCATCTTTTGCACCGTCTCTCGCGTAATAAACGCTTGAGCCATCACACAGTCGATATCTCATAGACTGATCGTGGTGTCATATTATGAGGTTCGTCACATTGGAGTATCATTGCTTCTTTATGACTAAATCTACAATGATAGATCATGGGATTTTTTGATCACTTTATCGCCCGTGATCGAACATGTCGATTTGCATCGACACGAAAAGTGCTCTAAACGTGTAAGAAGTATTGTCGGATCAACAAATTTGGACGTGGGTGCAATTCCCACCATCTCCACAAATTTAGTATATGAGACATGTAGACTTGTAGACCACTAGAAAAAAATCTACATATCTCATAACTTGAAGTACGATATGACCTCATTTAAATATTTGGACACATTGTGCTAGTATATATATACTTTACAAACTTTTTACTTTTAACTTTACACTGAATTTATGCGCAGACGATTCCGTAGAAAACCCAAGAGAACACCTCTCGTGCCACATATGCGTGCCAATGAAAAGATCTTTGCTGATCCGATCGTTTTGATCGATCACAACGATGAATTCATCGGCGAAATCCCTCTTTCGCAAGCACGTGCCCTGGCAGAAAGTTCCGGCCTTGATCTCGTGGAGGTATCACCCAAAGCAAATCCTCCCGTATGTAAAATTCTCGATTACGGCAAATTTCAGTATGCCCAAACCAAACAGTTCCGCCAAAGCAAGTCCCAACAAAAAGTCGTTACCACAAAAGGCGTGCGTATCGGTATTCGTACAGACACACATGACCTGAGCTTTAAAAAAAGCCAAACGGAAAAATTCCTCACCAAAGGCAATAAAGTGAAAATCGAGATCGTACTCCGCGGACGAGAAAAAGCCCACCAAGACCTCGCGAGAGAAAACATGCAAAACTTTATCAAATCACTGGAAGTGCCATTTCGTACAGAAGAAGAAATTAAACGTTTCCCCGGTGGTTTTAATACGATCATCGCCCCGGAATAGATATTTGACAAAAAATCCAAATTACTATAAAATCTTTTAATAGTCACTGATTTTTATTCAGCAGAAGCCGGAAGAGGCATTTTGCACTATATTTTATTAGAAAAAACACTATGCCGAAGATGAAAACCAATAAAGCGTTGAAGAAAAAGTTCTCTGTATCAAAGAACAAAAAAGTAACCCGCCGTTCAACAGGACAAAATCACTTTAACGCAAAAGAATCCGGAAACACAACTCGTAGCAAGAGAAGTGATAAACGTCTTTTTAAGACAGATGAAAAAAACGTCCTCAAAGCGTTAATAAACTAAACTTTATAAACTTTTAACTTTAAACTGAGTCGTATGGCTAGAGTAAAACGAGGTGTTGCCGCCAACAAACGAAGAAAAAATCTTCTCAAACTTGCAAAAGGATTCCGATGGCGTCGTAAGTCACATTATGTTGTTGCAAAGCAAGCAGTGATCAAAGCCGGCATCTACAAATATCGCGATCGTCGCACAAAAAAGCGCACGATGCGCAATCTATGGATTGTCCGTCTCAATAACGCATTACGAATCAATGAATTGAGATACTCCATATTCATCAACCTGATGAAAAAGAAAAATATCATTCTTGACCGTAAAGTACTCTCCCAACTTGCAATGGAAAACCCCGCAGTATTTACACAGTTTGTACAATCGATCAAATAAGATTTCCATTTAGAAAAACCGCTTTCGAGCGGTTTTTTTGTATGAAACTATATAAACCATCACGGAAATGGCAAATGGTCGTATATAGAAAAATATGAGAATAACGAGACCGCACACTTGACTAAAATATAATGATGTGCTAAACTCCTAACCTAGTGAGAGGATTTCTTTTTACATATCAAATCTGAACAAGTGGAGGAAGGATGAACGTATCCATAGAAACGGAGCGAAAAACGGGATTGACCGTGTCCGAGCTTCGTGCAAGGCTAAATGTATCTCCAGATCACTTACACGCCAATGAACTTGGCGTCATTTTTGTACAGTACGGTGATACGATCGCAGAACTAACATTGATCAATATGCTCGGAGAAAAAAACGCCAGCGTGCGGTTTGTGGCATATTGTCAATTAGTACGTGCGCATCGTTTATCACAAAACGCACACGATGCGTTGAAAAAATTTTGTTCCGCAAAAGAAAACTTTGACCTCATTACAGAAGCAAAGGAACGCTTCTGGCTTCACGTAAACTAATGTGAAGACCGCTTACAAAAGAAACAGCCTCTCGTCACAACATGATGAGAGGCTGATTTTTATTATTTTTTTGTGTGTTTTGCGATCGTGTCCCTTGTCAATCGAATAAGTGCATGAAAAGGCAACCAGAGCCACAGTGTGCGCTCCAGCCATTTACCGATGATCTGGTTGATATTTGTATATTGTGGATTTGCCATGTGTAAAATATAAAAGCCAAGAATATATAGCTTTTATTATATCACAGAATTCATTACTGCTGTATGTCCTGCGCTGTGCGATTACGTTTTTTGACCAATCGCACGATTACTTCTCCGAGCGATACAATATAAAGAAATACCACAATGCCTGCTGATACGAGAAACCCTATTCTTATCGCCCCACTTTGGAAATCCGTACCAATTGCCAACACATGTACAACAACGAGCGCAAAAACGGCAACATGCAAAAAATGCAATCCTCTCCACAGTTTCTGTGGCAACTTTGCACGTAATAATGATGTGATGATCAAAATGATCATTATATACAACGCGATGATGCCCCATGCAATTGCATGCACATTGATCACATCGGGATTTGCTGTAAATGGCACCAAAACCTCTATAAGTGACAAGTGTACAAATGTATCAAACATGAGCACAAGTCCATGCACGAAAATAAAGGCAAGAGCAAGAAATGAAAAATAGATATGCATATCGAGCTTGTAAATCGGCGCGACAAATCTTTTGAGAAATGGATTGCGAAATGACAGACCAAAAAAGGTCACTAGCCACAAGAGCACATAGGCCACAATGCCCGTTGCACGAGAAAAATACCATGAGATTGGTGCTCTCTCTGCTGTTGTGTCTGGAACCGTTTCTGCAAATTGAGTCACCAGCGGATCAGACGCATCGAGCGGATTAGTCCCATTAAGCACCTCCACACCATCAAAAAATCCATCATCATCCGTATCCGGATCATTGCTATCTGTGCCAAAAATTTGCACCTCTCCCTTATCGGTCAGTGCATCAAGGTCAGTATCAACGATTGGCTCTGTTCCATAATCTACCTTTTCTTGTGCATATACAGACCCTGCGATCATCATACTCAAAAAGAACACTACACTAACGCACAATATTTTGTTGTATATCTTCTGTTGCATATATCGTATTATTTTTATCAATAATGATCGCTTTGATGTGATGATCCTGTGCGTATTGCATGCCTTTATCCATGCCCATCAAAAATATCGTTTTTGCCCATACATCCGCCATCTCCACCGATCGCGCAATCACCGTAACAGTAGAGAGATCGAACGCTGACATTCCTTCATTTTTTGGATCGATCAAGTGATGTCTTTTTTGATCTCCGATGATCCATTGTCTGCGCGTCACACCAGACGTTGCAAGTCCCTCTCCATCCACACACAGCGATATTTGTGCATCCTTAAGCCCTTCTATGCCAACGTACCATGATTTTTCCGCAACATCCTTGCCTTCTACCCACATATCCCCTCCTGCATCGATGATATAACCTTCGCAACGTCCGCGCAAAAATGAACGTGCCTGATCGACCACCCATCCTTTTACAATACCAGACAGATCGATCTTTTGGTGTATGAGAATCATCGACGCCTCCTTATTGACCACAATATCTCCTGTGATCATTTGTCTGTCGCGATGCGAGATATTCACATTCTGTGATTTTTTGTGATCAAGCTTATCTATGTAAAAATCATGGTCATAACCCGATTGGATAAGTGCATCATAGATCCGCGGATCAAAATATCCTCCCGTTCTGTCATGATAGTATATTGCCCGCTCCACCACATCAATGAATTCTTCCGACACCTGCACATATGCACCCACATGGTTATTTACGAAAGACAATTCGCTCGCCACGCGAAACCTGCTGAATATCTGTTCCATTTTTTTAAAAAACACTTCGATATTTTCCATGATGTGCGTGATCTCCTCCTTTCCCAATTCTTCACTGACGATATCAATTACCACATCCGTACCCATCGCTTTGAATGATCCACTCCAGCGCTCGTTATTTTTCATATACATCAACAATGCCATTACGATCATCATCCTTTACAATAAAATGGTCATTTATGCTGGGATATTGATCTGTATCATCAAAAATACCATCGCCATCCGTATCAGCTTGTGTTGTGGTAACGATTTCTTTTGACACCGTTTCGCTTACAGTCACTATTTCTGTAACAACTGTTTCTTTTGTAACAGCATCGTCAGATCGTTTCTCATCGTCCTCCTCATCCTCATATTCTTCCTGGTCATCTTCTTCATTCTCCTGTGCAACAACGCGCTGTGCGAAAGAACTATACATAACAACAAAAAAAACAAGGCTCAATACAAGTGACATAATTACAGCTATTTTTTTGGATAAATGTTTCATAATATACACAATGAAAAAATTATGACGTTTTCGTTTTTTTTGTCGCTTTTGGTGTTGTTGTGACAGTCGGTGTCACAATCCTTTGTGGAGTAACTGTTGTCGTAGTGGTTTGTTGTGTCACCTGTTCCGTTGGTACGTGTGCTGATTTTTGCAATACTATATCCCTCTCTTTGGCAAAATCCCGTTGTGCGGTTACAATATCACTCTGCATCAATTGATCCATATAATCTTTGATATCACTGTATGTTTTGAGATTTTTTTGTTGTTCATAATGCACACGAAAACCCAAAACAGCTGCAAGTGTAGCAAATACGCTTGCAAAGAATATCGCGATCTTCAATGGAACATTTTGCATTTTCATCATAAATTAACAGCTTATTATATTAGCGCATACAATGCGATACCGGCAGCAACCGACACGTTGAGCGATTTCTTTTGTCCATACATTGGAATATCGATCATCACATCACATCGTGCCAATGTTTCTTCATCGATACCAACAGGTTCATTGCCAAGCACAAGCGCGATATTCCCGACAGGTTTATATGAACGAAAATCAATACTCCGCTCTCCTTGTTCCAGCGCAACGATCGTCACAGATCCTTTTTTCAATTCTGTCGCAACATCCGCAAAATCGTGATGTTGTGACCATGACACATATTCATTCGCACCCAGCGCCGTTTTGATGATCATACGCTCAGGCTTGGTTGTGTAAATCCGTGTGCCGTCCGGCGGTGCAGGCGTATATCCCGTGAGATAAATATGATCCACACCAGCACCGTCTGCCGTACGAAAAATCGCCCCGACATTATATGCAGACCGGACATTATGTAATACCAGATAAAATTTTTTTTCTTTCATACGTTATCAAAAAACCTTTTAAATGTGCATCTTTTTGAGATCTCTGCGCAACTCTTTATATCGCGGGATCGTCTGTGCCACAAGTATCCAAAATTGCTTAGAATGATTCATTTCCCACAAGTGACACATCTCATGCACTATTACATAATCGCGCAAATCATCAGATACACACATCAGTTTACAATTAAAACTCAATGTACCGTCAGAGCTGCAGCTACCCCATCGCGTCTTTTGATGTCTGATATGTATTTTTGTATATACATATTTATAGTGTGTATTGAAATATGCTAATCGCTCTTCAATGATTGGTCGCAAAACTTTTTTCATATGTTTCACAACACATGGATCAACAGTGACATTTTTATGTTTTGTCGTGATATTTTTTCTGATCCATTGTACATTGCGCGCGATCAAATCTTTCACCATCACCGTCGTACACGCACGTGGCACAGATACCACAAGTGATCCATCATGATGCGTGATAAATCTTACATGTTTTTGGCGTGATCGCCGCTTGATCGTAAAAGGGATTTTTTTATTATCAACAATAATATGCTCCATGTAAAAAATTTATTATTCAAGACTTCACTATTTTTGTGATCTGTTTTATGATCGCCTCTATAGATAATCCGGCATCCGTAAGTACCTCTTCACGAGATCCGTGTGTCAAAAAAACATCCGGCAAACCCATATTATGCACACGCACATCAATGCCCTGTGCCAATACGCATTCATTTACAGCGCTTCCCGCTCCGCCCATTACAGCATTATCTTCCACCGTTACAATGTGGCGATGCGTCTTGCATAATCTCTTGATCACTTGTGTATCCAATGGCTTGACGAATCGCATATTTACGAGTGTTGCATCCATTGTCTCCGCAACGACCATACACCGATCCACCATTGCGCCAAATGCAAGGATCACCACATTTTTTCCTTTACGCAATACCATCGCTTTGCCTAAAACGATCTCACTAGTATTTCCTTTTAATTGTTCTTGACCACTGCATCGTGGATAGCGCACTGCACTCGGGCCGACGTGGTCATATGCAAATTGCAACATCTTTTTACTCTCCTCCAAATCTGCCGGCGCAAGGATGACCATGTTTGGTATGCATCGCAAAAACGACAGATCAAAACTGCCTGCGTGTGTCGCACCATCCGGACCCACAATGCCGGCCCGATCGATCGCAAACATCACATCGAGATTTTGCAAAGCAACATCGTGAATGAGCTGATCGTATGCGCGTTGCAAAAATGTTGAGTAGATTGCTACTACCGGTTTAACACCACCTGTCGCAAGTCCGGCGGCAAATGTCACAGCATGTTGTTCTGCAATACCCACATCATGATGACGCTCCGAATATTTTTGATGGAATTCTTTGAGACCGGAACCCTCCAGCATTGCCGGCGTGATCGCATGAAGCCTTTTGTCCTTCTTTGCCGCCTCACAAACCCACTGCGCAAACACATCGGTATATGTTTTATTTTTTTTCTTTTGATCGCTCTTTTCTCCGGTTTGCGGATCGAACGGTCCCACAGCGTGCAACGACGTGCGATCATTCTTTGCATGGATATATCCTTTTCCCTTCGTTGTTACAATATGCAGAAAGCGCGGTCCTTTGATGTCTTTGAGATTATGCAACACCTCAGCAAGCGTTTTGACATCATGTCCATCAATTGGTCCGAAATACAAAAATCCCAATTCTTCAAAAAGCGTCCCCGGCGTCAGCATGCCTTTCGCATAAAGTTCCGTTTTGCGCGCAAGCTCGTGGATCGTTGGAGATTTGCGCGAGAGAAGGTCTTTGCTTTCCTTGCGCAAACGCTGAAATCGCCGCGATGAAATAAGCCGTGTTAAATATTTGTGCATTGCGCCTACATTTGGTGAGATCGACATTTTATTATCATTGAGAACCACCAACACGTCCGCCATTACATCACCCGCATGATTGAGCGCCTCAAATGCCATACCACCCGTAAGCGCACCATCCCCGATCACGGCAATATGTTTTTCTTTTTTATCCTTTGACGCAAGTGCCATACCAACCGCCGCACTGATTGATGTTGTAGAGTGTCCCACACCAAAAGCATCATGATCACTCTCTTCTCTTTTGGGAAATGGCGAGAGTCCATCCTTCTGACGGATCGTGCACAGATAATCTTTGCGTCCCGTAAGGATCTTGTGTGGATATGCCTGATGACCCACATCCCAGATAATTTTATCTCGCGGTGAATTGAACACGTGGTGCAAAGCAACCGTTAATTCCACAACACCAAGATTGGAACCAAAATGCCCACCCGTACGTGCTACAGATTCAATGAGAAAATCACGCACTTCATCACACAAGATACACAGTTGTTCATGTGTGAGTTTTTGTACGTCCCCCGGACCATTGATCTTATGCAGAATTTTATATTTTTCCGAACTTTGAGACATATGCGCTATTTTAACACAATTTGAAAATCTTTTGACATTTTTCAACACATAAAATACAGTACAAGATATGAATACAATAGCAAAAAAGGAGGATTTCCCTATTTTTACACAAAACCCACAACTTGTATACCTCGACTCCGCCGCGACAGCATTGACGCCACAGATCGTCATCGACAAATTGTGCGAATATTACACTACATACAACGCCAATATTGCACGCGGTCTTTATGCGATTAGCACGCGTGCAACGATTGAATTTGAAGCGTCACGACAAGTTGTTGCTCAATTTATCAATGCACGCGAAAATGAGATCGTTTTTACTTCCGGCACCACGATGAGTCTCAATATGATCGCATATGGGTTAGCCGATACGATCACAGCGCAAAACAATATCGTTACGACCGCCATGGAGCATCATGCGAATTTTATCCCATGGCAACAACTCTGCGAAAGAACAGGTGCCCAATTTCGTGTTGCCACGATCACAGAAGACGGAGAGATTGATCAAAATCATCTACTAGACCTCATTGACGCCGATACGTCCGTTGTTGCATTGACCCATGTATCCAATGTTCTCGGAACGATCAATCCGATCAAGGAGATCATCGCAAAAATCCGAACAAAAAAACCTGACACACTGATTGTCATCGATGCCGCACAGTCGATCGCACACTTACCGATCGATGTTGCTGATATTGATTGTGATTTCCTCGCTTTTTCCATGCATAAAGTTTTTGGCCCGACTGGTGTCGGCATCCTCTATGGCAAAAAGAGCTCCCTCGAAAAACTCCGACCCGTTTTTACCGGTGGCGACATGATCGAAAGCGTGTCCACTTGCACCACAACATTTCGCGAACTCCCGCATCGATTAGAAGCCGGTACACCACATATTGCCGGCGTGATCGCAACCAAAACCGCACTTGACTATCTCTCACGCATTGGTTATCAAGCAATTCGTGCACATGAAGAAGATCTCCTTGCATATTGTATCTCGCAATTGAAAGAACATTTCGGAGAGACAATTACAATTATCGGACCAAAAGAGATCGAAAAACGTTCCGGGCTTATCAGTTTTACGTTTGGCAATTTCCACCCGCACGACATCGCCACGATCCTTGATGACAGCGCCTCTGTCGCGATTCGTGCCGGACAACACTGCACGATGCCACTCCACATCGAAACCCTCCACATCAACGCTACCGCTCGCGCGAGCTTCTCTATTTACAACACCAGAGAGGACATCGACGCTCTTATCACCGGCCTCAAAAATGTTTCCGATACACTGTCAAAATAATACTTCCTATGACCATTTTTCTTTTCCTACCACCTACAACCTAACTCTTACCACCTATTTATATGAACATTTACCAAGAAAAAATTCTCGACCATTACCACAATCCGCGCAACGCCGGCACGATTGACGCACCTACACATAAATGTTGTGCCGACAATCCTACATGCGGAGATAAGATCTGTGTCACACTCATGATCGATGACGATCATATCACTGATGTAAAATTTACCGGTGACGGTTGCGCCATCTCTCAAGCGGCAGCGTCACTTGTCACAGAAAAGATCAGTGGCAATACAGTTGTAAACGCACTAAAACTCACACGCAATGATATTACAGAGATGCTTGGCGTAGAGATCGGCATCGGTCGCATTAAATGTGCTCTCCTCGGCATCGAAACCATTCAAAAAGCCATTCAATGCGGACAGGTCGATAAAAACTAAACCGTTCGTCATTTTTTCTAAAAAACCCAAGATTCTATAACATCTTATGTACATCGACAAAGACTTATTACAAAAACTACACACCGTTATCGATCCGGAGCTCAACATCCCCATCACCGACATGGGACTGATCTATGGCATCAAACAAGTTGACGATACTGTCCACGTCACCATGACACTCACAACGATCGGCTGTCCGCTCTATGACGTGATCCATGACGAGATCGTGCGCACACTCACCACAGACCCTTCGATCAAAGACGTGCAAATTGAACTCACATTTGATCCCCCATGGACACCGGACATGATGACCGACGCCACTAAAATGGAAATTGGATTTTTGTAGCATTTACTTTTTATGCCAAAAACAAAAAAATTGTCATTCCTGCGAAGGCAGGAATCTTTACATTTACAAAGTTTCATATAGATCCTTCCAATGCGGGTTTTCTTTCTCAATCAAATTGATTTTCCAATCTCTTTTCCATTTTTTTAATTGCTTTTCACGCACCAGCGCAGAGTGAACATCAGTCGTTTGTTCAAAATACATCAACCTATGCACAAAATATTTCTGCGTGAATCCGTCTGCTATATTATTTTTGTGCTCCCACACTCTTTTTTGAAGATTGGATGTTACGCCAATATACAATACACCGTTTTTCTTGCTTGCTAAAATATACACGAAATATTATACCATCCTCAACTAACCACTTCTCATAAGTCGCAGTAAAATCTTGCGCAAAAACTGGAGAAAAAATACGAAGCATATCTGGATATATGTAGTATTTTTTATCCTGTTTTTGCCAAGATTTTCAAGACTTGGTGGGGAGTGGTTAGTTGAGGATGGTATTACTTCATTTTTTTGATATGAAAGAAAGATTCCTGCCTGCGCAGGAATGACGCGTAGAGGGTTTGCTTATATCTTTTCTAAATCCCTACTGTGTCGGATTTCACTGGGTTTGCCCTGTGAAATTACTTCATACCGACCGAGTCGGATTTAACTGGGTTTACCCTGTTAAATTACTTTGTACCAACTGCGTTGGATTTAACAGGGTCAACCCATTTCCCTTTTTCTTTGATCAGTGCAACCAATGCATCAATTGCGTCTTCCTCCGGAAGATTTCTTTGTACCACTTCTTTGCCATAGTACAAACTGATCTTACCTGGTGCGCCACCGACATAGCCAAAATCTGCATCCGCCATTTCACCCGGGCCGTTGACGATGCACCCCATCACGGCGATCTTTACACCGGTCAGATGTCCCAGTTTTTGCTTGATCTTTTTTGTCACGGATGCAATGTCAAAAAGTGTGCGACCGCATGATGGGCAGGAAATAAATTCTGCTTTGGAAATACGTCGTTTTGTCGCTTGCAGAATCGTAAAACATACAGGGATCTCATCCTCTGGTGGCTCTGTGAGAGAGACGCGCAACGTATCACCGATTCCCTCCAAGAGAAGCGTGCCGATCCCAATCGTTGATTTGGCACGTCCATCCTCTTCGCTCCCCGCTTCCGTCACACCGAGATGGATTGGGTAATCCATATTTTCCTCATCCATTTTATGCGCAAGTAATCTGTTTGCCTCGATCATTGCCGTCGGGTCAGATGCTTTGATCGCGACGACGATATTGTGATAATCATTTTTCTGAAACACACGCAGATATTCCATCACGCTTTCCACAAGCCCATAAGGCGTATTGCCATACTTGCCCAACACGCGTCCGGAAAGCGACCCCCAATTCGCGCCAATGCGAATCGGTTTTTGTGTCTTTTTCAATTCAGCGATAAATGGTTTTAGTCCCTCCTCAATCCTCTCCAACTCTTGTTGATATTCTCTATCAGTCAAAATTTTGTCACCACTACCACGACTGTCCAACAAATTTCCCGGATTCAATCGGATTTTATCTGCATATATAAGCGCTTCAAACGCCGCCGCTTTGTCAAAGTGAATATCCGCAACGATCGGCACGGTGCAATGATGCTTTTTTTGCAAAATATCTTTGATCTCTTTGAGCGCGTGCACATGTTTGACCGTCGGCGTCGTGATCCGCACCAGCTCCGATCCGGCATCCACGCATCGCATAATTTGCGCAACTGTCGCCGCAATATCAAGCGTGTCCGTATTGGTCATTGTTTGTACGCGAATTGGATGATCACCTCCAATGCCTACATTTCCCACCATCACAACGCGTGTCTTACGTCTCGGTAATAATGCTGCAAATTGATCTGTGTTATTCATAAGCGCCTCATTTAATAAATTACCTTCGTTTGACAAACACCATGTGAAATACTACCGTAAATATACAGCGACACATAGAGCTCGTCAATTACATATATTTTGTCACATGAAGAATATCTCGATCATAAAAATTGGTGGCAGTATAATCACAGACAAAAGTTCTCACAAACTCATTGTGCATCGTGAGTTACTTCATGATATTGCAAAAGAATTGCATCAGTATCTTCTAAAAAAGCCACGCACAGAATTGATCATCATTCATGGCGCCGGTGGTCCCGGACACCATATCGCGCACCAACATGGTCTCGCCGACGGCACACTCCACGACCCTGTGAAAATCCGTGCTGTTTGTGACACACGTCTCGTAAACCAAAAATTGAACACGGAAATATGTGAGATATTGTTGCAAAATGATATTCCCGTCATCCCGGCGCATACGGGCACATTGATCACACAAAAAAACAAAGAAATTGTTTCCTGCGATCTTTCGATCCTACAATCAATTTTAGGATCAAACTGCATCCCGGTTCTTTACGGCGAAATGGTCCATGATGCCGTACTGGAATATTCGGTCTGCTCCGGAGACACAAGTGCGGCATATCTTGCACAACATTTGCCTGTAGAAAAAATATTTTTTGCGACAGATGTGGATGGCATTTTTGATAGGGATCCGCACAAATTTCCGGAAGCACAATTGATACCAAACATCTCCTTGCATGACATATATAATGATACGTCACTCTCGATCGAAAGATCACACAATACTGACGTTACCGGCGGACTACGAGGAAAACTTTCTGTATTTCAATCATTTGCTGATCACGCACACACGCTCAAAGAAATCATTATTTTCAATGGCACCGATCCAAAGAAATACCATGATGTTTTGACTGGAACCGCAACAATTTCTACACGAATTACTTTATAAAAAATAGAGACACGCCAATATGGCATGCCTCTCCTTCTCATTTTTCTTCATCCAAAAATATTTCGAGCGATGGACGTGTCTCTATACGGACAAAGCTCTTTTGCGATATAAGGTCAGCACAAGAGCACCAGCCATAATGCACAACTTCAGGATCCCGCGGAACTGACGTGAACTCCCTGTCACAATAACCCCATGCCACATGGGCACACACACCCGGAACGAGCATCAGCAGATTTGGACTAATGAATAATCCGGAGATTTGTTCAAAAGAACATCCTGTGATCTCTTCATCCACCATGCGCCTGATCGTGTCACAGCATGTTTCCCCCCTTTCAATGGTTTCCAATGGAAAAGATATCATACCCGCCTCTTTCCCGATCATTGGTTTAGCAACCAATTCTCGAATCGTATAGATCCGCCCTGTTCCATTGGCAACTAAAATCAGACCGATGCCTCTCACTATTTTTTCGCATATTTTCATATCGTGAGCCTCCATTTATCACAATATATATACGCACACCCTTACTGCGCCTCAAAAAGAACGTAAGTCACATAGTAACATTTACTCAATAACGTGTCAATTGTGCAGTGCACCATTTCATATAATGATGGTATAATGTTCCTGTAATCACAAAAATAAACTCTCTTATGCAAAATCATTATGTTGTCATCATGGCAGGAGGGTCCGGCACACGCCTCTGGCCGCTTTCACGCAAAGACAACCCCAAACAATTTCAAAACCTCACCAGCGAAGACCGCACGCTCCTCCAAGAAACCTATGATCGCATCTCCCCGCTCGCAGATGATCTCGAGCACATTTTTGTCGCAACTACGCAAAATTACGAAAACATCGTCAAAGAACAACTGCCGGATCTGCCTCCACAAAACATTATCCTCGAACCCTGCGGACGTGACACCGCACCGGCAATCGCTTTTGCCACACAGATCATTTACAAAAAAGATCCCGACGCAGTGATCACTACGACGCCATCAGACCACGCGATCAAAAATCCCGGCGCATATCTTTGCACCGTACAAACAGCATTTGCCGTGATCGCCGACCATCCGGAAAAATTCGGCCTCATCGGCATCACGCCGACAGAGCCGAGTACAGAACTAGGCTATATTCAGATGGGCACAGAACTGGAAAATTCATATAAAAAAAGAGTTTTTGAAGCTGTCGCATTCAAAGAAAAACCGGACGTAAAGACCGCAGAAAAATACCTCAACAACTGGTCATATTTGTGGAATGCCGCCTATTTTGTTTTCAAAGCGGATACATTTCTCCGCATGGTCCAAAAATTCACACCACACATCCATGACGCTCTCACGCAGATTGACGCAACCGATGATGCCGATGCGATCCATAGCCTTTATTGCGGCCTCCCCAAAGAACCGATCGATACCGTCATCCTAGAGCAACTCTCCGCAAAGGATCGCTTCGTTGTCCCTGCAGATCTGGAATGGAGTGACGTGGGCAATTGGCGTACGTTGCATGATTTCCACCGCTGTGACAATGGACAAAAAAGCGTTACCAGAGGTAAAGTTGTCGAGATCAACTCACACAATTGTTTGGTATTTGGACACCCTACCAAAACCATTGCCACGCTCGGACTCAATGACATCGTTGTGATCGACACTGATGATGCGATCTTGATCACGCACAGAGATCAAGCCCACGAGGTCAAAAAGATCATCGATCATCTCAAAGATCAAGAGATGGATCACTTGTTATAGATATAAGAAAATCAAAACAACACTCACATGATCGTGAGTGTTTTTTGATCTAAACATTCTTTGTAAACGCAACGCCATAAATTTTTATCTCCTCACCGCACAGCCAGTCATATGTTGTCCGTGAATCCATGGATTGTCTGCGGTCGCCATTTTCCAACCATACATCTTTGCGTCCCTCCACCCAATAGCAATCCCCTTCTTTTTTTGTGATTTTTTTGATATACGCACCATCGCACTTTTCGTCCGTGCATTCAAATGCGATCACATCCCCGACAAAAAAAGTACTTGCCGGCACAACATCAACAAGCGTACGATCATAAAAACCATACGACTCCATCGAATGTCCCTCTACTTGAAATGTCTGTGTTTTCATGAAATCATACCGCTCATTGCCGATATTCTCATTGTCATACGGCACATATTCCGCCGCACTTGCGATCGCACCAATTGGCGCAAAAACGCTAAGAAACAACATAAAAACTGCACTATAATAATACATATTTCACCCGTTATAGTCTTAAATTCCTGTTTCATTCGATCAAAAAATCGAACCATATACTATAGCACACTTTTGGTTTTTTGTCAAATATTTGCTTGGCATCCTCCGGGGTGTGCCAAAATACCATCTAAAATACCTACGTCTTGATAATCTCATGGGGCCATGTTACAATTCGCGTCACGCGAGATTGTCAAGGATTCTTTAATAACTCACAAATATTTACACAAGAAGGAGCGAACCATGATTACAGTATTAGGATATGTTCTTGCAATTATATGGATTGTGATCAAAGTCTGTGCAATTATATGTTTAGGAGTGATTCTATTTGACAAAGATCTCTATACGTCTATTTCCGATAATCCTCCATGGCAAATCTTGACACGATTAAAGGAAATCCGAGAAGGAACGAGTTGCTTTAATAGCAGAACCCACTATCTCCTTCTCGAAATTTTTCGCGTATTTTTACTTTCTTCAATGATCTTTCTCCTCGTACCAACGGTAATTAATTTGTTCGAAGATGGCATCCACCCGATGGATCCTGAACTCGTGATAACGGTCTGTTGTTGTATCGGCACGGCAATGATAATATGCCTAAGTTGCTATCTATATAGCTTTGCCACTTACGCGATCAAAAGATAGCATCCAACTATTTTATTGATTCAATGCTTAAAAAAGGACTGCACAAAATCTATTGTGACAGTCCTTTTTCATCTCCCAGATGATACTCTGCTAATCTAAAAATCAATTTCAAGCGCAATAAAACGTTTTTTATATTCTTCAAAAATACGCGGTCCGTGCGGTTTGGGTAAAAAGACGAGAAATTGATCAGAAAAGAGGATAATACCCCCTTTGTATTGGGTTTTTGGATTATTTTTGATCTTTTGTTCTTGGATCTTCTTGAGTCGCATTTCCATACCGCGATCACCAAAGATCAATTCCAGAAGCCGTCTGATGCTTTTTGTCACGATCGTATCTTTGACCGCCGTATCATAATATTTTTCCTGCATAAAATGTGGCTTGTATGAACGGATCCATTGATTTTGCATACAAAAATCTGCAAAAAAACCCAGATCAAAAACGGGAAAGATGTAGGAATATTCATGCGCAGCAAAAAGATCCTTGGTGGGCACGACGAGCGATTGCGTTGTGATGTGATAGTTGAGACACGCGCGATCGTTAACCTGTGCATCATGCCGGCGAAATCCGCACGCATGTGCCAGTATTGTGATAAAAAAACGTCCCGTCCAAATATGACCGTGCTTATAGGCAATAAGGAGATCAAGGTCGCTTTCTTTTTCGCAATGGTTATAAGAGAGACGCCCTGTCACACAGATCATGCGCACAAAAGGGCTCATACACAAAATTCTCACGATCTTTTCCACGCGCTTTTTCTTCTGCAAACTAATGATCGCTCTTGTACGGCGCACATCCACGAGCGTTTCGCGACCGTGCAAAAAATAGAACCCGTTTTTTTCTCCCACATACTGACGAACTTCCTTTGTGCGCAATGCTTCAAAGACATCCGCAAGCGTCCACATATCATCCGTATGATCTGCGCTGCACCTGATCAAATCCTTCCACACCTCAAAGGCAGTCAACGGCCGATCCAATACATCATAGTATGTGATCGTTGCCAAGATATTCTTATGAATTATATGATCCACATGCATGACTTACTGCTAAAAAATCCTCTCACCCACACGCCTGACAAATACACGACCGTAAATTATTTTTACATGAATTTTGCCGTAGGACTTTTTTTATTTTTCTTTAATTTTTCCGGCACGCCGGCGTAGATCAACTCTCCTCCACTCTGCCCACCATCCGGACCAAGTTCGATCACCCAATCAGAATGTTTGATCACATCAAGATTGTGCTCCACGACCAATACTGTATTGCCTTTGTCCACCAATCCATCCAACATGCGCAATAATTTTTTCGTGTCATCGAAATGCAATCCTGTCGTCGGCTCATCCAAAATATATAATGTCCTTCCCGTGGATTTGCGTGCAAGCTCTGTCGCCAACTTAATGCGCTGTGCCTCTCCGCCGGAAAGATTAGTCGCACTCTGTCCGAGATGAATATATCCCAAACCAACCTTCTTCATCGCAGAGAGTTTTTCTTTGATGAGTGCGTGACTCTTGAAAAATTCATATGCATAATCAACGCTCATATCAAGGACGTCAGCGATCGTCACACCATTGTACTCCACCTCCAATATGCGACTATGATAACGCTTGCCACCACATGCCTCACACGGCACATACATATCCGGCAAGAGATGCATCTCCACCTTGACAGAGCCATCTCCCTTACATACCTCACACCGACCACCACGCATATTGAAACTGAAATGACTTGCTTCGAGACTTTTTTCTTTTGCACTATCTGTACCGGCAAAAAGATCTCTGACATGGGTGAACACGCCCGTATACGTCGCTGTGTTTGATCGTGGCGTACGACCGATCGGATTTTGATCAATTGTGATCACTTTGTTTACATGTTGTAGCCCAACGATTTTTTTATATCGTCCCGGCTCAACGGTTGAGCGATGGAATTTTTGAGCAAGAATTCTCGAGAGTATCTTGTGTACAAGAGTTGACTTTCCACTACCGGACACACCACACACCGTGACAAACATTCCCAACGGAAAAGCCACGGTAATATCGCGCAAGTTATGTTCACTCGCCCCGACAACGACAACCTCCTTACCGTTTCCTTTTCGCTTTTTCTTTGTTTCTGCAACAGTCAATTTCCCAGAAATATATTTTGCCGTTGTCGTTTTTGCCTGCAACATTTTTTGCAACGTCCCGGAGAAAACAAGTTTTCCCCCTTCTTCCCCGGCGCCAGGTCCCATATCAACGATCCAATCAGCTTGTTTCATGACGTCCGCATCATGCTCCACGATGATAAGTGTATTGTGTGCTGCCTGCAATCGTTTCATTGCCCGAAGGAGTCGTGCTGTATCGCGACTATGTAATCCCGCTGTCGGTTCATCCAACACATAGATCACACCCGTGAGATCTGACTTGATCTGCACCGCCAAACGAATACGTTGTGCTTCACCACCTGAAAGCGTATTACTTGAACGCGACAGCGTGAGATATTCCACACCGACATCGCACAATGCACGTGCACGCGTATGCATCTCGGAAACCAGTGTATCCACGGTGATCTTTTCTTCACGTGAAAAACTACCTCCATCGCCGATGTGCTCGATAGCATCGAGAAAATCACACAGCGACAATGAGACCAGATCATTGATCGTACGTTCATTGACCGTCACGGCCAGATATTCTTTTTTCAAACGCTTCCCTTCACACGAAAAGCACACGCGTTCCACCATATAGCGCTCCAATTCTCTACGCATATACTCTGATTTTGTATTTCTATATCGCTCTTCTAAATCGGCAATGATTCCTTTGAAATCACCTTCATTTTTTGCATTTGGCACGCCATAAAAAATCACTGCAAGATGTGACTTTGAGATTTTCTTTACCGGTTCAGATAATGAAAAATGATATTTTTTAGCGATGCTTTCCAAACTTTTTTTATGCTTGCTGTATGCGGTATTTTTTCCGCCGGATTTACTCCATATATGGATTGCACCCTCTTCAATTGACAGCTCATCATTTGGGATCAGCAACGTCGGATCGATCTCATTTTTGATGCCCAGTCCATCACACTCAGGACATGCGCCATCGGGATTATTGAAAGAAAAACATCGTGGCGTAATCTCTGAAAGACGAAAACCGGATTCCTTACAGTAATAGTCACGAGAATATTCTTCATCCACCGCATCATCATATGACACAATACATAGTCCCCCGGAAAGTTTCATCGCCGTTTCGATCGAATCCATAAGACACTCGCGATCCAACTCGCTTATTTTATGTTCAAAACGATCGATCACAATATCAATATCCACAGAAACGGCATCACTCACGATCATTTCCGCCTCTATGACCGACATAATTTTGTGATTGAATCGCACACGAGGATATCCGTCTTTTTTGATCGACTGCAACACCTCCTTATTATTTTTTTTATCTGTATTTACCGGAGACAGAATTGTGATCAATTTTCCCTGTGCGGTCTTCATGATTTTGATCGCGATGTCACGCACACTTTTTCGTTTGAGCGGACGCCCCGTTGTCGGACAATGCGGTACACCGACAGACGCAAAGAGAATACGCAGATAATCATAGATCTCCGTCATCGTTCCGACTGTTGAGCGGATACTTTTGCTGACGCTTTTTTGATCGATCGCAATTGCCGGTGAAATATTTTCTATGCGATCCACATCAGGCTTGGTCATGACACCCATCACACTGCGAGCGTGTGTTGAGAGACTCTCCATAAATCGCCGATTACTCTCCGCATAGATCACATCAAATGCCAGAGAGCTTTTCCCGGAGCCGGACAGTCCGGTCACAACCGTCATCTTGTTGCGCGGAATATGAACGGAAACATTTTTCAAATTATTGACACGCGCATTATGTATAAAAATTTTATTTGGATCTGACGTTTGTTTTCTGTCAGGCATTTTTTTCTTACATGATCGTAATGGACTCATAGGTTGATATTATATTTAAGATAGAACAGCATTAGTTACCAATTTTAGACCATTTTTGCCCTATGGTCAAGAGAAAGGTCAAAACCCAAAAAAATCCACCGAATATTCCGTCGCAACCCCGACAGTTCATCCGCATCACATATTGCCACGCACTAGAGCGTGGTAATATGTGGCTATGTTTATACGAGAAAATCAAAATAAATAAAAAACCCTGAGATGCGTCTCAGAGTTTTGAATTTTGTTTAAAAAAGAAAAAATTATTTCCAAAAATGTTCCGCTGGCGATTGCGGTGACGGTTGTACGAATACAGAACGCGCAGCTACTTCTCTCTCAATAATGTCGCGATCGCGACCATATTTGAGTCGTGATAATTCTTTGATCGGGTCAACGATGTCCGGATTACCTTCTGTCGGAAGGGGTGCTTTCATATTGAACGGTGCCGTTGAAATATTATTGAGAAGCAATCGCGCAAAATAATTATAATTATCCACATTGATCAGATCCTGCGCAGTAAAGACCGGCGCAAACTGTTTTTCGAGAAATTCTGCATCCTCTGCACCGACGCGCAATACTGCCAACGAGCCCACGTTACCAAAAACCGCCTTGGAAATGCCCTCAGACAATTGTCCGATAAACTGATGTGCAATGATAAGTGCGAGCCGATATTTACGCGCCTCAGACAAAATTTGTGCAATTGAATCCGTCGTTACATTCTGAAACTCATCGATATACAAATAAAAATCTTTTCGATCTTTTTCCGGCATGTCCACACGACCCAATGCCGCCATCAATAGCTTTCCCACGATCACCATACCAAGCAAATGACTGTTTGTCTCACCAATTTTTCCTTTAGATAGATTGATCAGCAGGATCTTTTTTGTATCCATGATATTGCGAAAATCCAACGTGCTTTTTTGCTGAGAGATGATCGGACGCATCATGTCATTGGAAAGAAATGGCGTGAGCTTTGATGTAATATATGGCACCATATTTGCGAGAGCGGCTTCACCGCCGGCTTTTTCCGCTTCATTCATCCAAAAATCTTTGACTACCATATTGCGACAACGCGACAATTTCATGCGACGGAAATTTTCATCAGCCAAAACTTTCGGGATTTCCATAAGCGTTGACCCCGACTCCGGATCGTCCATGATCAGAAGCATGGCATTGCGCATGTACTGTTCAAACATCGGGCCGCCGGTTGCTTTGAGATCATAGAGCTTATCAAAGATATTGATGATCTCATTGATCACAAATGTTTTTTCTTCCGGCTTATTGTATTCCAACATATTCAAACCGAAAGGACGTTCTGTATCCGATGGATCAAAATACACCACATCCTCTGCCCGCTCTTTTGGTACAGCAGTCAGGATATCCTCGATCGCCTCTCCATGCGGATCCACAAAGCACAATCCGTGTCCATTGCGCACATCCTGCTTTGCCATTTCTTGCAACAATGTTGATTTACCGGTACCCGTTTGTCCAATCACATAAAGATGGCGACGGCGATCATTTTGTGACAGATAAATGTCCGTATTGACACCGCGATAATCATTCCATCCCAAATACACACCTTCTTTCGGCACATCGGTTGGTGGTGGCGCACTCCCTGCTTTGAGCCATTTGATCTTTGGCGTTTCTGTTGTCGATATAGGAAAATGGAAAACGCTCGCAATTTCTTCCACACCCAAAATTACACTCGCATCCTCATCAAATGCACGAAAAATATAGTTGAATGCTTGTTTTTTTGTTCTTGTGCCGAAACGTTTGATCAAAAAATGATTCACACCGGGATTTTCAAACTGCGAAAAAGCATTTTCCATATGCGACAAAATTTCCTCCGCACGCTCCTGCGTGCCTGCAGAAGCCACGAGACGAATGTTGGCAAGAAACGCTGCTTTTGATGTTTTTGATTCAATTGCCTTGACCAACTCCTGCTCTTCCGGCGTCAGTTGCACTCGCTTATCCATTGCATGTTGTTCAGAAACTTTTTTTGTTCCAAAGGCTTTCCCTGCTTCTTTGAAGACTTCCCCGGCAATGCTCCTATTTACATCTTTCAGTTGCTTTCCTTGTTGCATTTCATGTGCAAATTTACGCCCTTTTGCACGCCACCCAGATCCAACATCATGCAGAACAATCTGAATACTTGCACCTTCATCATGCGAATTTAATTTACTAAACGCCGTCGTAATTTCACTGAGCGGATCCTTCTCCATACGCTCATATGTACGAACCGGCAATGCGCTATGCCTCTTCAACGACACAACGCCCATCGCTGTTTTTGATCCCGGCGTAAATATTGTATAGTCCTCCACTTTCTCGATCGATGAATCAGAAAAATAACTATGCACTTGTTTTTCAAGAGAAGATCGATATTTTTTTGGCACAGAAATGTAAAAAAATATTTCTTCTTTTCCTGCAGGATTTGCGATCTCAAGAGTGATCGTCGGTTTGCCATACACAAAAGCCCTCCATGAGATCTTTTTATCTTTTAATTGCGCAAGGGAAATAAGAAGCTGTTCCATCACGCCGATTTCTTCTTTCCACATCTCCGGATTTTGCCGACCTTTTTCATTGCGGTGTCTATTTTGTGCAACGCGAATCACTTCCAGATCTTCATTCATTGATCTGTTCACAATAATTCGATACCCAAAGATACTTCTGAGCACTAAAAATGCTCCCGTAATCACACTGACCACCGCAGACATGCCAATCAAAACAATAAATATAAGACCAAACATAAAAATCGATTGTTGTACTTAAAAACAATTATTGTTCAATGAACCCCTTTGCAATAAGTGCTTGATAAAACTCTTCGGCGCGCATCCGATCATGCAATTGATCCAAAACATAATAATCCTCCACCCGTTGTGCCACCTTTACCGCATGTGCCACACCTTTTGTCATTGCCAAATCCATGAGATGCGATATTTGCGACTCACGATCTGCAATTTGATGCAATGCGCTTGCATCTTGCGTTATTGTGTCATCATCATGTTGATGCGATTGCGATTGTACTTGTGACAAAATCTGCGTGTACACTGTATCATTTTGCGCACGCGTTTTTTCCCGTGCATTCTCTTGTACGGGTTCTTGCTCTTCTTGAGCGTGCGATCCTTTTGCATCTTGCACGCCAAAACGGCGCTCCAGACTGACAAATTCTGGATTGAGTTTTTCACCACTTGGCGGATTTTGTTGATCTGGCATATTTCTAACTATTCATGATTGACTTATGTTGTGGCTGTTTCCGTAATGTGTTTTTTGAGATCGGCAATTGCCTCTGCAATGATACTGTCATAATCCGTGAGTTTCTCGCGCAAAAATGTTTCGATCGCGTTTGGATCGATATTCTCAATATTTTCCATCAAATCTTCAAATTGTTTGCGATCAGAATCGCTCAGCTTGGTATAGGCGTCCACTAAAACACGCTTGATTACCGATTCCGTCATACGTTCAATAAGACGTTCTTGTCTATCCGCATCCAAATCGGTAAAACCAAATTCTTGTGCGATCACTTGTTGAATTGTTTGTGGTTGTTGAATATCCTGTGTCATAATTTTGTTTTAATTAATTGTCTTTATTATAACTTAAACTCTTGTGGAGGAAAAATTGCATCAGTTTTATGCATCGCTTCTGCGCGTGCCGCAATACGCGTAAAATATGATTGCACCGTAGCATCTTTCCCTGGCGAACCGACTTCATCACCGAATGTTTGTTTTGCTCGTTCAACTATGCCGGCAAGTCGTGTCTGCATATTTGGCTCAACACTGCCCTCCGTTAAAAAAAGATCCAATTTTGTCCCGGCAATATTTTTGATCTGCGCCAATGAATCCAATCCAAATGTTTTTTGAATTTTTGCGCCAACCATAGTATTCATAAATTCCTTTTGATCGAAATCTGGTCGTTCTCGCAAAATGTTCATGATTTCTATGTCATCCATTTTTGCATATGCTTCAACACTTTCTGAAACCGCATGCTCGCCACCATCAACCACTTTTTCCTTCAAAATGTCATGCATATCACCACCCTTGCCACTGAGATAACTTTCCATATGCGTATTCAAATTCCGCATTGCAATTCTTTGCTGAGTATGATCAGAAAATCCACTCAAATCTCTCTTATAGCCGTCCGCCATCTTGCGCGCCGCATCCTCATCGATACCTCGTCCCATCAATTCTTTGGTAATATCATCCGCCGATGACTCCGGAGTAAATGTAAATGCTGAAGTCATGACACGATCACCTTCTTTAGGAACAAAATCATCAGCATTTGGCGAACGTCGCACAACATTTTCCTCTGCGTTACCTGTAGCAGTCCCTTCCTTAACCTCAGCTCCTTCATTATGGATTTCGGAAGTAGGAGCGATTGGTATTTCTTCAGAAGCTACCGGCATCTGCTCGATCGTTTGTCCTTGAAAATCAATCTCATGGGAACGCAACACATCCTCAACGGTTTTATTGTAAAAATCAGCATGATTTTCTTTGGCAAGGTTGATCAAGTACTGATCCATTGGCGTCTGCATGCCACCATTTGCATGCATGAGCTCATCAACATACTTATCAGCCGAAACTGTGGCAAAAAATTTATATTGATCATTATCCATGCCAAAGATCTTTTGGATATCTTCTTTTGTATTCACATCTTTGACCACTTCTGCATTTGAAACGTCTTGCTCAACCGCATGCGGTGCTTCCGTTTGAATATTTGCTTCTTCTGGTACAACGTGCGAACTTCCCGCAAGCTCAACATCCGGTTTGATATCGCCGAGGTTGTGGAGATCAAGTTTAATTTTTGTGCCAGGTTGTATGTGATCAATGTCAACTCCCGGATGTGCCTCTCTATACTCATTTGCCAACACAACCGCACGCGCCCTTGCCCACTCATGCACATTTTCATATTTTGCCGGATCCCATCCCATCTTTCCTTCAGTCAAAATCGTATGATTGTCCCCATTCTCGAGAAATTCTCGTATTGTTTTGATCACACTGGAACCCGCTTTAACAGTCAAAACCCCGGCAACACCCTCAGGATCAACAACGATTCCCTTGAGATCGTGCCACGACTCATTTTTCATCAGATCCTCATTTTGTGGAGTGGGCGCCTCACGATTATCGTCTACCGACTGTACATTTTCATTCTGAACTGCGTTTTGTTCTGCCATTGACGTATCAGCAGGGTCTGCAGGTATATTTGGTTGTTCCCCGAGAGATGTAAAAGTGTCACCAACAGGCGTTTGATCCGGCGCCACACCTTTGATAAGATCATCCAGAGAATCTCGATCAACACTTTGCCCGATGGACTCTTGTGCGTTCTGCACGGCATTCTCCGCAATCTGTGCATCGTCTATGCTATGCAATACGGATTGCACTTCTTCCGGATTGATATCTTTTAGCTCTTGCGCAAGCAATGGCTTCCCGAGATTATCCAAAAATTCTTTGTCCGGTGCATGAACGACAGCATCATGTGACGCAATGTCATTTATGCCATGCGTATCACCACCCATCAGCATAAAAACACTCCCGCCGGCAATCGCGCCCGTGATCAATCCCGCCAATCGTGCATTGCGCGTGATCGCTTCTTTTCTCTTCACATCTCCCACGATGTTCTTGTAATCAAAATCCATCAAGTGGAGAAATTGTTCTTCTTCGGTCATATTTTCAAATGCTTTCTTTTCTGTTGCCTTTTCTTTCGTCAGACGATTACTTTGCCATTTTTCTACAAGTTTTGTCGTGCCCATGCCTACTGCCACACCCGCCCCGATCGGTGCCAAAAACTTTCCCAAAGCAGCAACGCCCTTCAATGTCGACATCGTCGTTTCGCCGGCCCCAAACTTCATTGCAACTTTTGGAGCCATCTGAAGCATTGTGCGGACACTACCAGAGATCACGCCAAGCCCCACCGATCCTATCGCAAGCGCCTTCTGCACAGTCTTATTGCTCGCCCATCGTGCAATTGGTGAAAGATACTTTCCCATTGCCGATACATTCTCCGCCTTGATCTTTGTGCGTTGCTCTTGCAAGAGAACACTTTCATTCAAACGACCCTCTGCAATATCCTGTCGCACCGTTTTTTGATCTTCCGGAGAAAGATTTTGATAATTCTCTGTGAGAAATTGATCTAATTTTTTGCACGCAGATTCATATTCATCACGAAATATTTGTAATTCTTTTTGTGCTTCTGTATCATCATGTCCCAATGCAAATTTGCGCAGTTTTGCCAGTGATGCATTGACAGAAATATCTTTACGCATGTATATTTCACGCTTTTGCGCAATATCCACACGCAATTGTTCAAGCACTTCATTTTTGATTTCTGCTGTTTTGGCACCATGCGCTTCTGCACGCCTATTGACTTCACGGTCAAACTTTTCTTCTTCAGTCATATCTGTATCGCGGGATCCTTCTGCTCTTTCACTTGCATTTTTAACTTCGTCACGCCTGTTAACCTCGCGATCAAATTTTTCCTCCTCATGCATGTCTGTATCACGAGATGAACTCTCTCTATTTTCCGCATCTTTACGTCTATTGACTTCACGATCAAATTTTTCTTCTTCATTCAAATCTGTATCACGCGATGTTCTTTCACCTGCGTTCACACCGGATCCATTCTCTGGCCCCTCTGCTTTACTGCCATCATCACCTTGTGTCGATGCACTATTTTCCAGTAATGTCGCTATAGATGCAATTTTTTCAGCTTCTTCAATATCCTGTGTCAAGACTTTTGCATCTTTTTCATATTTTTCCAATTTCTTTTTTTCTCCATCAAATTTACCCTGCGCAATATCACTTGCGTCAAATTGTTTTTTACTTTCATAATTTTCACCCGCATCGACTATGCCACGCAACCGTGTAATTTCCTTCTGCAATTCTTGCAATTCTTCTTTTTTGCCACTAATATTTTCTCCTTTGCGCGCGTTGATATATTCGCGCAATGCATCCTGATCGATATCATGAAACGTCCCATCGGCATATTTTGCTTTTTCTGCCAAAAGTTTTTCTCTCTTCTTCTGGTATTTTTCCACATCACTTGCTTTTGCGACAATTTCTCCCGCCGAATCACTTGTTGCATGCAAAGCACTTTCTCTACCGGAAATTTTTACATCAATAAGGGCAATCTCTTGATCAATCTCCTGAGAAATTTTTTTTTGATCTCGATTGCCATTTTTTAGAAACTGTGCAACCTTTTCTGCAGACGCCCCATGCAAAACAGATGCAAAATGTTTTTGGTTTTTTACTAATTCATTTGATTCTGCTACTGGTTTCATTTTTTCAATATTCATATTAAATTTTGATTTTCCCTTACGCTTATATTGGTCATTATACTACATTTTATATTGTTCACCTAAAAAACACCCGCCAATTGCTTTTCACGCTCTCTACACTGTTTTTTCTAGTGCATTGTCCTGTAACAAACCCTCTCGCAATGCCACGCGAAAGAGATAATGCGCGACCTTTGTCTGTGTGTGAGGCGCACCAACGTGTCCGTATGTTTTTTCTGTGTGAGCAATGAGATCACGCAGACGCTTTTGCACTTCATTTTGATCATTTTGCGCCAAAAAATCGTGCACATTTGCCTGTGAGATCCGTTTAACAAATTGCTGTCGTTCTTGCATCGGTGCATTTTGCAATTCATCCGGTGCAAAAATTTCCATGATCCGATCAAAAACAATTTTTTTCATCTCCGCACCTTTTTGCGCATCAGACGTGATCTCTTGGATCTTTAGCAATTCTGCTTGCGGCGACATCGTGAGGTTTTCTTGCGTACCATTATCAAAATTTTTAATTTTTTCTCCTTGATCGCCTACATTGCCATGATCTGTCGCCAAAGATGCTCCTTCTGTCACATCAGTTTCATGCGCATCATATTCAGAAATTGTCTTGCCTTTTTCTTTTTCATATTGTCCACGTTTTGCGAATGTGATGTTGTCAATATGTACATTGTCAAATCCGCCATCCTGTGGTGCAAAAGAAAAGTCGATTGTTGTCCCCGGCTGTACATGATCCAAATCAACTTTTTTGCCTCCGCTTTTCTTTTTTAGATCTTTTGCATACTGCTGTGCGATGCGGTGAGCCATCTGTTCCGGCGTTTTATCAGAACCTTCCAACAGCTCAGGATGTGCATCCAAATGATTGCGCAATGATCCCTCAATACTACTCTTTGGCTCAACGGTAATAGAGAACGACTGTCCTGATTGATAAGGGTTTTCATTTGCAACGCTACCCTGCGTTTGTGTTTCGATTTTTTCCGGCTGCGCATTCTTTGCGTCCTCAACATATTCCTGCACGAGTTTTTGTACATCTCCTTCCTGCATATGCACAGCACCGCCGATGCGATCATCCCTCTGTTCTATGGTCTGCGTGTCAAAATTGATCTGTTTTTCTTGTTTGTGTCCATCTGCCATGCCGTGAATAATGCCTGCAACTACGAGAGTTGCAAAAAGCACGCGTTTTGTGTATCGTGGAAGCTTTATATATTGTGCAGAAAAGTTTTTGACGATTGTAAAAATTTTACCTTTACTTTTTTTTGCTCGTGCATCCGTGATCGCATCATACACCGCGATGCCTTCATAGGACTCTCCCAACATCATGTCAACTTCTCGCGACCGTCGATCTTCTCCATAGCCTTGCGAAGTAATATATTTACTATGAATCTCATTGTATGCATGTCTCGCTTTTTGGTATTCAGCATAGAAAATGCCCACGCTACCATCGTTCTTTTTTTGATCTTCACCCTGCAAGGAATTTGCGTTACGCCCATCTTTTGCAGGATCAACGTGATCAGTTTGCATAAAAAACTCCTTAACCCTATCCCATGCCGTTTCATATTCAACCTTTTTTTTCGCGTATAGCTCTCTTGCCTGAACCATTTTCTTTTTCATTTCTTCTACATCAGCCTCTCTGACAATTTCTGGTACCACGATCTCCTGGACAAGAAATGATTTTCCTTTTCCTTTCACTATATCATCCAATCGTTCCGCCTGAATTTTTTTAAGAATCACATTGATTTGCGCCTCGTTAATAATGCCGTGTTCTTCCCGCAAGTTTTGTCGCACTTGTTCAAAAAATTCTGCTCGTGCGCTGACATTTTCAATAGGAATTTCTTTAAAATCACGGATATATTGCGGGACAACTTGCGTCAAAATATGTCCATCGCGAGATCTCATGTCCGCATCATACCCCGCAGCAACATTACTACCATCCTCATTTTTTCGATCAAAGTCCAAACGTTGTGCAATAATAGATTCAATTTCTTTTTCTTCATCTTTTGTAAGATTTTCCCGCACAACAAGACCGGAAACCGCGTCATGAATGACTGTACGTTCTCCCTCTTGATCAACGTGATCCTGTGATTGTATTTCTTGTTTTATGTGCTCGACGAGACTGGCAACTTTTCTAATAACGTCATCGCTGAGCATTTCTCCATTACCATGATGATCATGCATATCCCATCATTTTATTCACTGTATTATCATTATTTTTGTTCCTCACCATTATACCACATCATAAAAACACATAACATTCTCCCGACAAAAACTATTCACCTATCATTACAGTTACGAGATCTTTCATCATCAAAACATCTATGTCAATTTGTGTTATAATGAAGAATATTATTCACCCCAAAACCATCATGACATATGCTAGCCACAAAAAAATACACTACATCCTTCTTACCTTGATCATTTTGCTCGGATTTTTTGTTCGTATCTACCACATTGATTCCGTGCCAAGTGGCATCTATCCGGATGAAGCAAATAACGGCACAAATGCCTTTGATGCCCAGCGGACAAATATTTACCCGTGGTTTTACCCCGACAATAACGGACGCGAGGGATTGTTTATTAATCTCATTGCAATTCTTTTTAAATTGTTTGGCGTAAATATTATTACATTCAAACTGCCGGCAATCATCATGGGAACATTGACGGTGATCGGCGTGTATTTTCTCTCGCGTGAATTATTTATCTCTCGACCGCGTCTTGCGCTCATTGCCGCCTATTTGACTGCTATAAGCTATTGGGCGGTGAATTTTTCTCGCATTTGCTTCCGCGCCAACATGATGGTGCCGATTCTCGTTTTTCTTTTTTATTTCCTTTTTAAAGCCCTGCGCACGCGCAAGCCCCTCCATTTTGCCATCGCCGGCGCTTTGTGCGGACTGGGATTTCACACCTACATTGCCTATCGCATCACTCCGGCGCTTGTTCTTGTCCTTTTTGTATTATTTGCGATCCAACAAGGTTTTTCCCATTTTATCAAAAGATATTGGAAAGGGCTGTTGCTATTTTTTGTCAGTGCATTCCTCGTATTTGCCCCAATGGGTTATACCTATTACACACATCCGGAATACCTCACATCCCGCACTGGCGATATATCGGTTTTTGCAGTGAAAGATGCCCCCCTTACACAAACACTTACATACACGATCACTCTTTCTCTTTTAAAATACAACGTAGCGGGTGACAACAATTGGCGCCATAATTTTCCACCGTACCCGTTATTGGAACCATGCGTTGGATTAATGTTTCTCGGCGGACTCATAACGTCGATTGGGCTCTTTTTCCTTTACCTCTTTCGCCGCTATCGTTTCAATGTGCGCAATCGTACTTTTGTTGTGCATGGATTTCTCCTTGCGTGGTTTGTCGGATTTCTCGCACCAGAGTTTCTCACCACGGAAGGATTGCCTCATGCACTGCGATCCATTGGCACAATTCCTGTGGTATTTATCTTTGCAGCATTTTTTATCACCATTCTTCTCGAACGCTCACAAAAACATTCGCACCTCTTATTCGTAGCCGCATCAGTCATGACAGTTACACTCCTTATTTACTCTGGTTTTTTTGACATGATCAAATATCATGTGTTTTGGGCAACAAACGTCAACCAAGCGTACGCATTCAACAAAAATCTCACTGATATGGGAAGATTTGCTCATGATTTGCCCCAAAGTGAGGTGCAAATCTACATTGTCGCCGGACACATGGATCTCTTGCCGGTCAAAATGCTCACCACAGACCGCACAGACACGCGTTACGTCTACGAAAACGACCTTGCGCAAATCGACACTACGCAGCCATTCATTCTCCTTTTGCCATATGAAAATATCTCTGTTATCGATTATGTTGCAAAACGTAGTGATGTAGTGATAGAAAAAATTCAAAAACCTCTCAATAGTTCATTTGTAATGGTCACGTCAATTAATAATCAAAAACTATGATCAGAAAAAACTACATCTTCATTATCATTGGAATTATGCTCTTTATGGGCATCACTTCTTTTCTTCTTGCTTGGAATGATTCGTTGACATTTGACGAGGTTGCGCATATTCCCGCAGGATACAGCTATGTTGTGTTACATGATTATCGCCTCAATCCCGAGCATCCACCCCTCGCCAAGATACTCACTGGTCTCATGCTCCTCCCTCTGCATCCACACTTTGATACTACGCAGGACTTCTGGACAGAAACTCACGGCACCGGCGAATACGGACAATGGGATGCCGGACGCTATTTATTGCACCATGCAAACAACGACACCGACAAAATTGTTTTTTTTGCACGCATGCCCTTTATCGTCCTTGCCCTTGCTTTTGGATTGTTCCTCTTCTATTGGGGCAAGAGAACTGGTGGCATCATCACTGGTCTTTTTGCTCTCATTTTATACGCATTTGACCCAAACATCCTCGGACACGATCATCTTGTGACGACAGATCTTGCCATTGCCATTGCCATGAGCATCGCATTTTTTTATTTTTTGCAATTTCTCAAAAACCCCACCTGGAAAAATGCTCTGTACGGAGGTATCGCCCTTGGCATTGCACAAATTACAAAATTCAGTGCGATCCTCCTCATCCCATTCTTTGGACTACTTCTCGTGATTTATCCCTTGCTCATAATCCTCCCCAAAGAACAAAAGCGTCACAAGATATTTGGCTCCTATCTACTCAAAGGGATATTTGCCATGTTCATAATGCTTGCAGTAATGTATGCAACATATTTACCCGTCACGTATAAGATGCCATCTGATGTCCTCCCCACGATTGCCGCTGTCAAAGGCCAGCCGAACAAATACCCGCGCGATAAATATCTCATCGCCTTCATTAATAAAACCAATCAAAGCACTCTTACCAGACCAATTGCGACGTACACCCAAGGGATTATGCAAGTATTTAATCGCGTCGATGATGGAAATGTTTCGTATTTTATGGGCACCGTATCAAGCAATGCATCTGTGTGGTATTTTCCTTTTGTTTTTATTGCAAAGCAAACCCTCGCACACTTATTCTTTTACATTGTCGCTCTCATTCTTGGACTGCTCCTCATCGTCCATTCAGTACAACGTGTTTTTACGCAAAAATTCGCACACTCACTCCACGCCTGCCGTCGTTTTTGTATACGCAGATTTCATGAGATTGCTCTTGGAGCATTTGTTGTTTTTTACGGTTATATTTCCATAACCGGCAATCTCACCATTGGCTTTCGCCATCTCTTTCCCATAATGCCCCTTCTTTACATCCTCACAGCACGCACACTGATCAATTCATACACCAAACTTCATAATCATTTCTGGCAAAAGATCGTACGTGGAATATTTGTCGGCATTATTCTCGTTCTTGCGACACTTACCATTAGCGCTTATCCCTATTATATTTCCTATTTCAATGAACTTTTTGGCGGACCAAAAAACGGATTCCATTATGTTACGGATTCCAATGCCGATTGGGGACAAGATCTTAAGCGTCTTAAAAAATATCTCGACGCGCATCCGGAAATCGACAAGATTCGCATTGATTATTTTGGCGGTGACAATGTCACTAATCGCATTGGCGATAAATATATCATGTGGTGGGATAGCAAACGACCGATCGAACCGGGCTACTACGCGATTTCCACGCTCCTCTTACAAGAGTCTCTCTATCGTACTGATCGCTCCTATGATGACACCTACCGCTGGACAGAAAAGCTCACACCATTTGATCACGTTGGCACATCCATTATTCTATACAAAGTTGAATAAAATCATTCACGAATTTGTTTGATATTTTTTCCAAAAAACTTTTTAATCATGTGCATCATTGATCTTCTCTTCCTTTATTTCCAAGGCTTCTTTTTGCTCCTTCTCTTTTTCACCAGTATCCTCTTGAATTTCCACACCATCTTTAAATTTATAAAAAATTTTTCCCGCAAAGCGTAAATCAACATATTCCAAATCATTGCGTGCAACCGGCAAAGCAACTTTGTGTGCAAAAAGTTTCGCCGTATCCAGCGTATCCTTTGTCGCACTTTCCAACGATGCGAGAATTTGCCATGACTCATCAGTGACAAACCGTATCTCTCGCGACCCTCGTACATCAATAAAATATGGCTGAACAATGCCAACATTAAGCGTGTAAATCAACTCTTTTCCCAAATATGCAATAGTATCAAGATCTTTTTGTAAAATCACACACTGCCCAATATCAACATGATCTCGCGCCTTGTCCACGACAACAAAATGATCATTTTGTTGAATAAGCGCAGAATTCATATCCACAGATCGCACAACACAACCGTCTGCAAGTTCATAACATGCCCCCTCCTCACTGCCAATGCACCACACCGAAAATAATGCATATTCTTCCACCGAAATGACAATCGTGTCCGGAAAAACCTTTTTTATAACAACGCTTTTAATTCGTTGATCCTCGGAAATTTTTTTTATAATGTCAGATGTATTTAGAAAAAAGTAATTGTTTCTTTTGATACGTCCGAAAATTTCCCCTGCAATTGTATCCTGTGTGCCATTGATAATATTCTGCGCATCTGTGCGATGTGATCCCTCCACAGCAATATGTGAAATCTCAGTAACAGGAGAATAAAAAAGCACATACCCAACACTGCATACAAAAATGATAACCATTAAAACAAAAAACCATTTTTTTGGATTTTTTTCTTTTTTTGCTGTTTCCTTTTTTTCACGACTGCTTCTGACCACCTTGCTATTTTGTTTTCGCACGATCATAGATTATGTAATATGAATCAAAAGATCCTCAATCGCCAATTGTTTATTGACATTTGTATCCTGTAGCAAAACAAGGACTGATTCAACTCGCTGTGCAATCTTCAATAAGTGAAATTTTTTTGTTTGCAGTGCTGCCAAACGCACACGATAAATCCACGCATAAAAAAAACAGGAGAGATACTTTTCATCTTTCTTTGACAACTCCGTAGCCAACTGCATTCTTTCCACCAATGACATCCGACTCAGCGTGCGCAATTGATCTCGCGCAAAAGAAATGATTTCTACAAACTCTGGATCATCTTGCAACCGATATGCATATCCGGGACGCCCTTGTGCATCATCAACACATTGTTGATCAAACCCCTGTGCATGGAAATCAGGATCATTCACAAGAGAAAAATGCACGACAAAACATCGTGAAACAATTGTTTCGAGCAACTGATCAGGACGATGCGCGACAAGAATGATAAAACGATTTTTTTGCGGTTCTTCCAATGTTTTTAATAACGCATTTTGCGCAGAGATCGTCATACGCTCCGCATCATCAATGATCAACACTTTGGCTTTTTGATCTGGGGCAAGTGCAAAAGAACGTCTCGCAGAAAATAACTGGTCAAGTGAAATGTCTTTATATACCATTTTTCCTTTTTTTTCTTCAACAATTGGCGCAATCGTGACAAGATCGCTATGTGCTACATCACAAATCATCCAGCCTTCATTAGTTTCGCCACCGATGAGCTTCTGCGCGAAACTGCGTGCAATCGTCATTTTCCCCACATGTTCAGGACCGCAAAACAAAAAACTATGATGCATTTTTTTCTTATGTAAAAAAGCATTAAGTAACTGTAATTGTGGATGATGTCCGATAATTGATTTTTTATTCACATTGTACATATTGATCAATTATTTTTTGAAAATTTTTACGGAAATTGTGGCAGGAAAATTCATTTGCTTTTGCGATCATTGTCGCACGATCATATCGTCCCTCCCGCTCTAAAAATCGCCGTACGCCATCTGCCATCATTTCAACTGTTGGCGCATCAAAAAGCTCGCCTGTTTTTCCATTTTCCACGATCTCACATGCACCGCCTCTGCCGAGAGCAATCACGGGAATACCGGCGGACAGTGCCTCCACACACACAATCCCAAAATCATCTTCTGCGGGAAAAAGCATCGCCCGTGCGCCGGCAATATATGACCATTTTTTTTCATCATCTACCCAACCGACAATTGTCACAGTCGGACCGGCAAGATTTTCCAGGTATTTTCGATCACTACCGTCCCCGATCACCATAAGTGGCAATTGCAGTTTATTACATGTTTCGATCGCCAATGCAACATTCTTACAACGCGAAAGTCGCGAAACGATAAGAAAATATTTTTCTTCCTGCTTGTGCTCTTTTATTTCTTCTCCACTTAGAGCAGATTTAACACCCGGATAAACCACATCTGCACTGCGTCGATAATATTTTGCAATTCTCTTTTGCGTATAAACTGAATTCGCTACAAGTACATCCGGCCGCTGTGCCGCTTGATGATCCCATACACGTAAATATGACAAAAATAATCTCGCAAAAAAACCGTTCTTTTTATCAAGCATTTTACGCAAATAATATTCATTTTCATCCCACACATATCGCATCGGCGAATGGATGTACGCAATATGTTTTGTATTGAGCCGCGTCACGATACCTTTACTCCATGCACCGGAACTGGATATGATCACATCATAATCACGCAAATCAAATGTTTCCACAGCCGTTCCATAAAACGGCAACAACCACCGATGGTGCGCCCGAATCCAGCGTGGCCATTCCTGTAGGAAACTCGTGCGCACTCTTTCCGGTGGAAAGATCTCTGCCATACACGCACTGTCGTACAAAAGCGTATAAATCGGTGCGCTGGGAAACATCGCCGCAATATCACACAGTACCTTTTCCGCCCCTCCCCGATATAAGAGAAAATCATGCACAATCGCAACTCTTAGCTCAGACCGTTGTTGACTTAGTGTTTCTTTTGTAGTACAATTCCCCATTGTCATAGTATATTTTTATAATACGTTCATTTTACCACCTTTACAAACGGAGGCAACCAATGCGCAACGAACGCGGACGTTACTTTACCAAAACCGGTCGCAGACTTCTTGTGATAATGTTGGCAGTGCTTATCGGTATTTTTTTGTGGCAATCAAAAAAAGAAACTCCCTCTAGGCAAGTGCACGCACTTCTCACACTGAAAGATTGCGCCCCTCCTCATGAGGGAATCACGTTTCACGAAAACATGGTCACCGTCAATAAGACGATCATATTTTGCAATTGTATCGCGGAATGGGAAAAAATTCCTGTACATACCATGATCATTCTCGCAAATGGCACAACCATCTTACCGATCGAGGAAAGCTCCACAGCAGCGGTTTTTCCGACATCATTGCACCATATTGCAAAAGAAAACTGGCATATTATCGCCAAATAAATCGTGTTCACACAAAGCCACTTCATACAGATTAACACATCTGCAAAGTGGCTTTTATTTTTGGTGCCCACCTATTTTCGCAAAAGCATCTTTGCCACCAAGCGCGCGCAACGTTCCCATGTGAAACGTTTGATATTTTCATATCCATGCGCAATCGCAGATTCGCGCACATCGTGATTCGCGAGAAGTGCATATGTTTTTTCTGCGATATCCGTAGCGCTGAGAGGATCAACCAAAAGCGCACTATCTCCCGCAACCTCTCGCAAAGAAGAATTATTTGATGTAACCACCGGCACACCAACTTGTTGCGCTTCCAATACCGGCAAACCAAAGCCCTCATAAAGAGATGGAAAAACAAAAACCGCCGCATTGCGCAATAATGCCCATTTTTCATCCACACTGATGAAACCCGTCAGAACAATATCATCTTTAAAAGGATGGCTCATGATCTCCTCTTGGATTCTTTCAAAACCAAAACCACCCTTACCCACCAAAACCAATTTATGCGAAAGAAGGAAGTGCCTGCGCAAAATTTCATACGCTTTCAGGATTTGTATAATATTCTTTCGCTCTTCCAATCGTCCAATAAATATAATGAATCCCTTCTCTTGCAAATGATATTTATGCAAAACTGTCGCTGTAAGCTCTTGTTGTTCCGGTGGCGCAACATTCATCCCTTCATAGGCTACGCGCACCTTTTCTTTTTTAACCTGATAGATACGCACGAGGTCGCGCTTGGTATTGTTTGACACGCAAACAATGTTACGCGCCCACTTGCAAGAATTTTTGATCCCACGACGCATAGACACTTGCTCATAACGTGAATATGCTTCAGGATTGATTTCAAACTCCAACCCATGGACAACGACGGTAGTTTTCTTTGGATGGATCGGTGGTGCAATGTGTCCCGGCACAAGGAGATGTGTCGGCCGATGGATGAGAAGTGCCAACGATAATCGCACATACGTCCAAAAACGTGGCGACCACAATTCTTTGACGCGCCATGTTTTTGGTAGAGAAAAATCAATATTTTCTCTCGTGCCACGACGAAGATAGAGTGTCACATGCTCTTGTCCCAATGGCACACGTAAATATTTGATCAGTTGATAGGAATATTCTTCTATACCGGTCCTTTCATGAAGAAATGCCCGCGATGCATCAATAGCAATTTTATTCATAATATGGGCGATCAATAGTTCGTCACTTGATAATAAATGGGTCGCATTTATCAATCCACTTGTCTATTGATCCAAATATCTACATGTCTAATAAATTATCTCCTCGTTGTTGCAAGGATCGTTTTCTTATAAATATCGAGATTGTCCAATACCTTGCCTGTACCACGCACGACACAACGAAGAGGATCGTCCGCCACATAGCACGGCACGCCGATCGTCTTGGTGATCAATTGATCCAAGTTTTTGAGAAGTGCGCCTCCACCGGACAATACTGTCCCCTTATCCATAATATCTGCTGACAATTCCGGTGGCGTATCTTGCAAAACTTTCTTTACCGCATTGATCACCTCACGCAACTCATCTTGCAATGCTTCCGTTACTTCGTTGGATGTGATCGTGATCGTCTTTGGCAATCCGCCCATCAGATCTCGTCCGCGAATATCCATGCGTTCTTCTTTGACTTGTTGCATCGCACTACCGATCTGAATTTTGATCTCCTCTGCCATCTGTTCACCAATCGCCAATGAGTATTTGCGCTTGATATAATCCGAGATTGCCTGATCGAATTTGTTACCACCCACGCGCGCACTATGCGACGCCACCACGCCACCCAATGAGATCACAGCGATCTCACTCGTACCACCACCGACGTTGATGATCATATTTCCCTGTGCCGTATGGATCTTGATCCCCGCACCGATCATGGCAAGGATTGGCTCCTTCACCACATATGCCCTTTTGGCACCTGCCTTTTCCGCCGCATCCACTACCGCGCGCCGTTCTGTTGATGTAATGCCTGCCGGGATCGAGATCATCACTTCTGGTCGCACAAGAAAAAATCGTCCTGTCACCTTTTTGATGAAGTATTTGAGCATTGCCTCGGTCACCCGATAATCCGCGATCACACCATCCCGCAACGGCTTGTACGCCGTGATTGTGTCCGGCGTGCGTCCCAGCATCTCTTTCGCCTCATTGCCCACAGCCAACACTCTATTATCGATCATCGACACAGCAACAACCGACGGTTCATCCACTACCACACCGCGCTTCGGCACAAAAACAAGCGTATTCGCCGTTCCGAGATCAATCCCAATTTTTCGCACGATCATACTCATAAATGCCTATTATTTACCTGTAACTCTGTATATTCCATTATCCAACATTTTCTTCTTTCTGTCCATGATCGTGCGATGTTTTGCCCAAAAAGCTTTGTCTACTTCTTCCGCGCACACACCCAGACTGATAAAATTTCCCATCACCAAATTGAGCAGGTCGATGTTTTCTTCGATCACTTCTTCACGCGATTTCCCCTTTGTGATCGCTTGCGCCAATTCCCCCAACTCCTCGATCATGAGATTGAGACGAAACATCATGTCTTCATTATTTGTACCTTTCATCGCAAATTTATCATGAAATTTTTGGATCGCGTCATAATACATGTGCATCCCACATGCATTCTTTTGGCGTAAATCGATGTAACGACCACTGCGATAATCCTCGATCGGCTCTCGTGTCGTTTGTGTGATCTTTTTCGGCAGTGCATCCAACGCAAACCATTTGATCTTATCGCACTTATCTGGCTCCATGTTTTTTGGCACGCCGGATATGATGCATGCAATATAATTAAATGCAACCCAATGTTGTTTTTCTTTATGTATAATATGATCCGTATGCGGTAAATATCCCCACACATCGATCTCGATATTTAATTCCTCCTTGATCTCACGCGTTATTGCATCGATTGCGTTCTCACCATGCTTTACACCGCCACCCGGTTTGGACCACCAACCGGATTCATTGCGCACATCTTTACCCCGTCGCATAAGAAGCGCCTCACCTTTTTCATTGAGGATCAGCACACCGCCACCCACGCCAATATAATCCACTGCTTTTTTACACGAACATTTTTTCATAAAATTCTTTCATTATTCTTCCACCAATGTTATGTCTGCACCGATACTGCGCAATCTTTCTTGCAAATTCTCATAACCACGACTGATCGAGTACACATCGCGCAAGATCGATTTTCCTTTTGCGCCAAGCATCGCGACAAGCATGATCGCTGCCGGTCGCAATGCCGGTGGCGATGTCAGATCGGCACCGTGAAATTTCGTCGGACCAGTGATATCCACGCGATGTGAATCAATGAGTGTCGCATGTCCGCCGAGACGATTAAGTTCTGTAAAATATACTGCGCGATTTTCGTATACCCAATCATGGATCAATGTCTTGCCTTTTGCCATCATGGCAATCGGCACAAAAAACGGCAAATTATCCATATTTAGTCCCGGAAACGGCAACGCATGGATTTTGTCTTGTAATGCGGTAAGTTTTGATGGGATCATTTTGATATCCACCAGTTGTGTCCGCTTATTGTATGATCGATATTTTTTAAGTATTTCATATTGCTGCCCCATTTTTTCCAATTTCAATAACTCCAATTCCAAAAATTCGATCGGACATCGCTTAACGACAAGCTCACTTTTTGTTGTGATCGCAAGAGAGAGAAAGAACATCGCCTCAATTGGGTCTTCGCTAATTGTATATTCCACTTTTTTCTTGAGATTCTTTTTGCCATAGATCTCCAATGTCGATGTGCCGATGCCCACGATTTTTACACCAAGTTCTTCCAAGAAAAAACACAGGTCTTGCACCATGTAATTCGATGTTGCCATTTTGATCGTTGTTTTGCCGGGAATTTGCGCCGCCGCCATGATCGCTGTTTCGGTCACAGTATCCCCTGACTCATAGAGCACATTGCTCTCTGCGGGATGCAAAACATCTATCGACATATCAAATCCGCATTTTTGCGACACGATCTCGATGCCATATTTTTCCAAGGCAAAAAGATGCGGACGAATTGTCCGTGCGCCAAGTTTGCATCCTCCGGCCTGCGGGATGAAATATTTTTTGTGTTGCCCGGCAAGTGCACTGATGAGCATGATCGCACTGCGCGTTCTTTCTGCCGCCTGCACATTGATCGTTTCCGGCGTTAATTTCTTTGCTGGTGTAAGCGTCAGTGTCGCACCGTTTTTTTCCACATGCATGCCAATACTTGTCAGCACTTCGATCCATCGATTCACTTCTTCGATCTGCGGCACATTTTTCAAAACAGTGACATCCTGATTGATCACTGAAGCGGCAAGAAGCGCCACTGCGGCATTTTTTGATCCATTGACACTGATCGACCCATGTAATTTCTTCCCGCCGTTGATCTCAAAATATTGCATAAAATTCTCAAAATAATTACCCCCATATCTTCGTCAAGTATAGGGGAAACACCCTTTTTTTACAAGATAAATGACTTTTTCATTCTTGAATATTTTAAAAACCCCAATGAGAAAATCCTTTGTAACATTAGATTACGAATTTACTACATTTTTAATGTCAAATGCACAGCATTATATTTTGGATCAGTTTTTGATTTCTCAACGTCCGTTATTTCATAATTTCTTGTCAAAAGCAATTTAAGCATTTCTTTTGACACATTATAAACTTTTACTGTTATAGATTCATATTTATTTTCTCTGGCAAATTGCTCATTTCGTTCAAAAAGCTTAACAGCGATTCCTTTGTTTCTATACTCTTCCAATACCCCCATGATCCACAGGTACAGAGAGTTGTTTTTCTCAAAAGAAATTGAATCACCAATAATTTGATCATTAACCTTTGCCACAAATATTTTTGGTTGTAAATTTTTTAATTTCTCCTGATATTGATCTAAAGAATATGGATCTTTCTCATACATACCTTTAAATATCTTGTCATTTACAAAAACAATTTGCTCAAGTTGATCAATGCCACACTCTGTTATTTCATATTTATTGGATCGCTCAATATTTGCACTTGGAAATTCTTCTCTCATAAAAAATGTCATTAAATAAAATATACGAATACTTATTATATCGACTTCAGTTTACACCTTATCATTAAAATACGAAATCTTCCACAATCTTTATAAATTATTAACCGTTTTTACAAGATAAAAAGCCATAAGCGAATTTTTATTGCGCGTATGGCTTGATAAATATTATTTCGTCAGAAAATGCCCTTTGTGACGAATAGATGTAAAGAAATGAACATCTCTTTTTTTATTTTTCATAGAACTTGCGCGTTTGCGTACAGTTCGAGGCGCAATCGAGGAGCGGAGTAAGCTGTAGTATATGCTACTGCGTCGAGCACCGCAGATTGCAAACAAAGAAATGTGCCAAACGCGTAAGTTCTATACATTACAACGTTGTGTAATGATCATATATTCAATTGTCAAATGAACAAAAAATCGGGCTTGAGTTATAAATAACTCACCCGAATTTTCATCTCGTAGCGTTGCCCAAAAGCAGACTACTCCATAAGTATAGCACGAAATCGTGACGAAGTCAATCATGCACTCTACAACCGATCTTTATAATTCTCCGCCCAATATTTTACCTTATTGCCATATTGTTTGCACACAGTACGATTAATATTTGATCCGCAATAATAACGACGTGCCGCATCGTACTCCCCCTTTTCGCTTGATGCACCATCATTCGCGAGTTTGATCGCCATCGCCATCACGCCATCGGTGAGGCTCCATGGATTTGCCGGGCTGTTTCCGGTATAACTCTTGATCTTGGATTCATATCCTACCCACGTTGTTGGCATGAATTGCGCCACGCCCATTGCTCCGCCAATCCCGTAACTGAGCGCACACGACACCTTCTGCTTTTTATAATCATAATCCAGATCTTTGCAAATACGCTTAAAGATCTCTAAATTTTTGTCACCCATCTTGCTTTGTTTATATGTACACCCGCCGGTAAATCGACCAAGATCTGTTTCCACCACAAGCATGCCAAGAATAAAGCTCTTACGCACACCCGTTTTTTTGCTTGCAAATTTTGCCGCTTCGACGATATCATCCGTGCTGAACGACTCGCCCAACAACGATGACAATTTTGACTCGACCGCAGAAAGCTTTGCGTTCAAATCCGCCAGTGTCGTATCTACCTTAACGATCTCTGTTTGCACAGCGACGGATTGCGCCAAAAGATCTGATTCTTTTTCCTTATGCTCCTCTAAGAGCTTCTCTTTTTCGCTTTTGAGCGCGGCAAGTTCATTTTTTTTCTGCTCTTGCAAATCCTTTGTGGATTGCACCTGTTGCACCATCTCAACGATCTTTGAACGCAGTGACCCGAGATCATCGGTCTTTCCCATGAATCTCTGCATGCCATCATTATTTTCTATAACAGAAGAAAACGTGCGACCATTTTGCGCATAATATACATTGCGCATTGTCTCCGCCAATGATCGTTGATAAAGAAGAATCTGTCCATTCAATGACTGGATCTGTGCATCATGCCGATCAATATCCGCTTCTTTTGCTTCAATATCACTGATAACCATATCAATCGTACGCTTGGTTGCGCCAAGCGACTGTTGCACGACATTCAAATTTCCCTGCAAAGATGATTTTTGTGCTTCCACTTTTTCCACTTTATCCTCGTATTTTTCTTTTTTTTCTTCGTATTCTTCTTGTTGTTCTTTTTCTTCTTCCGTCAATTCATCTTCTGAATCATCTGCATAGAGAACATTCCCATTGCACAAAAAAAGCCCCGCACATAAAATGCACATCCAGATCAATAAATATATATTGCGCCTTCTTTGTCTTTTCATAGCATACCTATCATACCACAAAATGCGCAGACAAAAAACCGACCCACAGGATCGGTTTTATGTACATCGAATGAAAAATACTGCTATTTTTCTTTTTTCTCTTCTTCTACCACCTTATCAGCCACACCTTCGATCTTTGAGACATCAGCATCCACTTCCGTATTGAGGGATGCAAGCTCTTCCTCAGATCGCGGTTCAGAAACCATTGCAATGATTGTTTCCGGATCAGCCAATATGTGCACCTTATCACCAAGTGTGAGATCACCGACCGTGATATGATCGTCAAATGTTTTTAACGTCTCAAGATTTACCTCAATTTCATGTGGCAAATCTGCAGGCAGTGCGCGAACCTCTAGTTCATCGAGCGTCTTGACCAATGTGCCGCCCAATTCCTTTACTGCCGGTGCGATACCCACAAATACAAGCGACACACCTGTTTCAACTTCCTCTTTCATATTGAGGACATACAAGTCGATATGTGTAAGCACGCCCGATACCGGATTGTTCTGATAGTCGTAAATCAACACATTGACCGGTTTTTTTTCTCCATCAATTTCCAATGTTACCACTGTACTCATACCAGCCTGTGCAAACACGCGCGCAAACTCCACGCTATCGATCCATATACTCTGCGCTTTCACGCCATCGCCATACACCACTGCCGGAATATTTGTCCCAGCCTCCGCACGCATCTTTTTACCGGTCTGCTCACGTTTTTTTGCCTTCAATGTGATCTTTTCCATATCATGTAGAAATAATTATTCTTAAACTTAAAACATTTCACTCGTATATCCGTCAAATCGATTGAGATAATCATGTACAGCGATCACATCATTATCCGAAACCGTTTTTGCATCAAAAAAACTTTTTGCCTCCAATGGTGTTGCGTCCGTCAGAACGCCAACCGTCATCATTCCCGTATCATTTTGCGATACAAAGATCATCGCCGCACCGGCGCATTTTGCGCATGAAATATGCAAGATTGTACGGTCTTCATCATGGCCAAGTGGCATATACGACAAATGATCGCGCGATGCTCCGCACACCGGACACTTTTGTGGAATTACACGGTCATGGTCTCGTGAAAAGTTCATATAGGTTGTATGCTACTACAAAAAAGAAAAAATTGCAAGATAAACACTCTGCCACATCTCTCAGTCTTCATTATGACAAAGATCAGCACTTCGTCAAGCTGTGCATCCTGAACCGTGCTCTATACTCCACTCAAGGACAGTCTTCAATTCACTCTTTTTATAAATGATCCCAAATAAACTGAAACCAGATACGATAGTTTTCAGCCAATTCTTTGTTTTTCATGACAAAGATCGTGCCTCCCTCTCCAAAGTTTCCCACGCCCACACTATTAAATGTAACCACATAATCACCGAATATATCACAAACGCCCGGCGTGGAATATTTTTTAGGTAAAATTTTATAGGCACCGCCAACCTTCCTGATCGCCTCGGGCATTTGTTCTTTCACCCGGTGATCAAAAATTGTACGGTACTTCACTTTTTTCTTTTTCATCTCTTTCTTGAAATTGTCGAGAAAATAACTAGGGATATTTGGCGTAAACCATAGCGCCTTGGCTCCCAAAAAATCGACGGGCTCACCAACGCGCACCAAATCTCGCATATAATTTTTATACCCTTCCACGCCTTTATAGATAAATGCGATTTCTTCTGTCGGTTTTTTGCCATACGCCTCTCTCAACTGTGGCAAGATCTTTTCTATCTCAGTTTCTTTTTCATGGACAATTTCCAACAATTTGTCCGGATTGACGGCGCTATAGATATTTTCCCCTGCTTGAAAGATCTGAAAAACCAAACCTTTTTCAAGAAGACGATTCAGAGAATCATAAATATTTCTCCGATGAACATTGCTTTTTTTGGCAATGTGAGAAACAGAGGATTTTCCCAGATGGATCAGGGCTTCATAGATCTTCGCTTCATTCGGAGAAAGTCCGATTTTTTCCAGACTATTTTCGTACATACGTTTGACTAAATTATTATATGGTGATAGTTACCACCTCATGGGATAGTTGACCACTCTTTATATATAAATAATAATAAACTTAGTGTTTCATGTCAACTAAACTGTTTCGATGTTTCACAAATCCCAAAAAGTGCCTGTCGGCAAAAGGAGGAAATTATGTTCTTTCAGTCAATTCTATACATAGTCTTCATATCTATTGGATATTCCGCTCCAATTACGGAACCTGTTATCCTAATGTCAATGGGAATGCTACTCTTGGGAGTAGTATGTGCGTCCCTAATAATCCCATTTGGTGGTTTGGACAAAAAAACGGAACATATTTCTGAATCAGTGTTGCTATATGGTCCAATTTCTTTTATCGGTTGGCACATTGGAAATACTGCTGCCTTTATAGGTCATGAGTTTGACCCAGCTATCCTTGGTTCAACTACGTTTGTTGCCATAATATTGCTGTCCTTTTGGAGAACTTCCTATCATAGTAGAGAATACCGATTCAGTAATTTTCTACCCATCAGCAACAAACTTCCGACTACAACAAAAGTTGTTGTTAGTCTAAGGATTCGTAAGCTTTCTACCTTAGCCGATAAGATAGTCGTGGCTATAGCGGAAAATAATCCCCTACCAACAGATTTATTAAAAGAGGCGGGAGTTACAGAAAAAGAAATGGACGAGATGAAAAAAGAATTGTCTAACGAATAACTCCTAACAAGGACGATTTACCATAAGCCATGTGACTCCGCATATTCAGTTTCACATGGCTTTTTTAATCTTCGGAAATCCTCATGAAACAAAAAATGGTTTGCAATGACCATCCTTGCAAATACCGATACGTAGATTTGGAACTTTGTACTAAAATAAATGCAATAATATTTTGAAAGAATATGAGTTGAACTGGATATAAAAAAGCCACCATATACAATTTTGGTGGCTATTATGCAATATACAAAATAAAAGCAATGAGGAAAATTACTACTCTATGACCTCCACTTTTCGACGTCCTCTGGCCCTGCGAATCGTGCCTTCGACGAAATTTTCGCCAAATGTATCAGGAATTATTCCGCAGTAAAATCCATCCTCTAACCATATTTCAAAATGATCTTCTTGACCAGGGGGATCAGCACATACATCCTTACAGATACCTTCTGTAGGAAGGAAAATCGAGTCCTTGTGAGTTATGCGAACTTTTTTACCGATGAAAAATCTCATTTTTGTTTCTTTGCTGGAATTTGTCACTGGTCTATTCCTCCTTTGAAATAATTTAAGTAATTTATACAGACCGGCAAAAAAAATAATCAGCATTCTCAATTATTTAACCGCCAGTTTGTGATTTATGTTGTAAATGAACCAACGAAATAGCATAGCACAATTCTACAGTCTTGTCAAGTTCTGGCTTCACCTACTGAACAAACTTAGAACTTTTGATTGGATAGAATTTGAAATAACTTTAGCAAAATTAAAATGTACTTTTTTTATAAAAATAAAAGCTACCCCTTGGAAATCCCATGGGGTAGCTCTGAACTCATTAATTAATTGATTTTTTAGGCGGCAGTTATCCTTACAGGCAAGAATGTTCTTGAATTATCTTTAAACATTCTTACCACCTCCTTGAATAAAAAAAGATTTTTGCCTGTCTTCGGCAAATTATCTAAAGAGACTTTCAAATCGTCATCTTGAATCACGAGGACTTTTAGAATGCGCCTCCGCTTATCCTCTGAACGATCATTTACCATGACAACCCAGCATTTCTTTTCCTTAAATGGAAACCCAAGCGCCCTCTTGATTTCTCCGATAGAGCATTTCGCAGCAATGCGATCCCTAAAGGGAGCCAGAGCTGCGTAGGCGTATTCCTCAAAATCTACAACGGGTTTCGCTCTTGCCGATCTAAAGACTACTCTCCAGAAAAGAAAACGATTGTCATATGCTTTCTTCAAAAAAACCGGACCTTCAATAGTCCGAAAATGAAGAGCATCTGACCCTGACTTCCCTGGATTATCGTTTCTGGTGAAATACACCAGCTCAATATTTACTCGTCCGAAGTTACGCTTCGTGAGAAATAAGAAAATATCGATTGAGAAGTAAAACAGAAAGAATATAATGGCTGATGCCAGTCCAATGACAAACCTCCCGGGAAAAGCCACTAAGAAATCAGATATACTAGCCATATCACCCTCCAAGTAATATTGGTTAATGGATCAATTATCATAGATTGTCAAAAAACTGCGATATTAAACAATAGCATTGTAATATTTATCAGTCAACATCAATCAATATCAAAAGGCGCTAATGAACCTTAAGGTTATGATGATCGTTTGGCAGGACAGCTTTCGAACTTTTGAGTGGCTTAAAGGTTTGCCAGATCCACCGACGATTATTAAGCAGATAGGTCAACTTTTAGAATTAATATAAAAAAAGCGCCGTACCAATAGGTCGTGCGCCTCATAGAAATTTTTGATGCTGAGCTGTTTGAGTTAGGAAGCCCGGCTAACCAGATCTTCGTTAATGATGTAGAGGTCACCACCCACATGATGCACATGGTCGAAGTCAGCCTGACTTTGAATGAGAAGAGCTACGAGACCGTGAGGTCGCTCGGCAACTGCTGACAGACCCTGTCCATTGCTTAGTTGTTCTTGCGCTTCATTCCAGGATGCAGGAAAGCTAATTCTTTTTCCCTTTTCTTGAACCAGGGACGCTGGACGAATATAAAGACCCATAATTTTCCTCCTCTTGAAATATCTTATTTAAGATAGAATGTTGCTGCTGAGATGCCCAATGCTCGCAACAGAACATCGGATGAATATAGCATATAATTTGCCCTTTGTCTAGCTTTTGTTCGAGTTTTGTTTAGGGCAGTAAAAACAAGGCTTATAAAAGCCTCGTTTTTTGGGAGCTCCGGTTATTGGAAAGATTTAGAACTATTGATTGGGATAGGTTCAAAAAATTATTGAAAGAATTTAATATAATGTACAATCTAGTATTTAAAAAAGAAAAGCCCGCACAACAGATGGACTTTTCCTTTTCTGTTGAGCGAGCTACTTTTTAACCCACGGATAATGCAAATTATTACACCCGTGACCATCTTCTGCTGTGATCCATGCGGGCTTTGAAGCTCCTGTTTGATCTTGCCAAAACATATATTCTTCACAGGCCTGCTCAATATCATCTGGAATAGACTCTTCTTTAAGTGTAAATGCATGGGAAATGCATGCATTTGCAAATCTAGCTTGATGTAATGAGTCATTACTTCTGTGTGATCCCATTGTCAATGCCCATGTCTGAACCAAAAATAAGAAGGCTCCTTTCTTTGTGTTAATATCACATATCATGGCTTTTCTCCTCTGCAATCTGTAAATTAGGTTCATTGAAAAAAGATGGTGGATTGTACAAATAACTAACATAACGAAAAAGCATAGCACAAAGCTATACTTTTGTCAATGCTCCGCGAATAGGTTTCGAACTGAATACTACGCTTTTCAAATCTATTCAATAGTGGACTGTACCGGACTCGAACCGGTGGTCTTCTCCATGCCATGGAGACGCTTTACCAACTAAGCTAACAGCCCAAAAAGTGCATTAGTACGATTCAATATAATTTTTCATCGTGACTTCGCGTCGTAAGTATACACTCATTACCATACCGCATGCAATGAGGATACTAATTAGCGCACTTCCTCCATAACTGATAAGAGGAAGCGGGATACCCGTAACGGGCATCACGCCGATATTCATGCCGACATTGATCGTAAAATGGATAAAAAACAACGCCATCACACCCACGACCAAAAAATACCCGAACGTATCCCGCGATTGCCCTGCGATGACAAAAAATCGGAAAAATAACGTGAAGAAAAGCCCACATAACACCAAAACGCCCAAAAATCCCACCGACTCCGCGATCGTTGCAAAAATAAAGTCCGTGTGTTTTTCCGGCAAAAAGTTCAATTGCGATTGCGACCCATACCCAAACCCCTGACCAAACATACCGCCGTTACCCACCGTAATGATCGACTGCAAAACATTATACCCCGTGCCTTGCGGATCACGTTCTGGATGGAGAAAATTGACGATGCGCGCACGCTGGTACGGCGCAAAAACTTGCCACGCAAGCACGGCAAACACACATCCCAAAACAACAAATGATAATAGGAAACGCTTCTTGATCCCCGATACAAAGATCATCCAAAACCATATACCGTATAGAACGATCGCCGAACCAAAGTCCGGTTGCAAAAGCACAAAAAACGCCATGATGCTCGTCAAAATAAATGACACAATGATCGTAGTGATCTCTCCCAGCTCTCCCCGCTTCTTGGAAATAAAATGCGCCAAAAAGATGATTATAAATACTTTGATAATTTCCACCGGCTGGATATATGTGAATCCGAGATTGAGCCATCCGGACGTGCCACGCAACGTTGTCCCAAAAAGCACCGTAATCCCCAAAAGGCCAATCGATACAAAATAAAGGAATGTACTATACGCCCGCCAGATTCCATAATCGATCAAACTAAATATGATAAAAATACCTATTCCTATAACAACATACGTGAGATGTTTGACGAAAATCGTGCGGTCCCATCCGTCCCCATAAGAAAAAACACTCCACAGTGCGATCGTCCCAAAGATCAAAATGAGAATCACTGTAAAAAAATAGATAAAATCAAAAGCAAAAAATTTGCGAATCATACCATACAATGTTTATCACAACAAAACCGCGCTATTCCGTCACAGGAATGTATTTTGTCATATAATTCAACGAATCAAACACATTTGCCTCCGCCTGCATTTCTGCCGATGCGATTGTCCCGGGAAATTTGTGTGGCCATGTCAGCCGAAATTCCCGCTTTGAATCCGCATCAAGTGTTTTTTGGACAGTTTTATTTGCGGCAATTGGCACACCTCGTTCATCTAGGAGGATAACATTGATTGTCACATCATGGAAGTCATACGGACCTTCATTGGATACAAGCCCAAACGCCTCGGCATAATCCGTGGTGTTTTGCACCAATCCAAATCGCTGATTACGCACAAAGATCTGCGGACTATCAAAATTTGTGAACTTCACCCAGTCAACCTTGTCGATCGTCACATTAGCACCCGATGCCTGTTGCATTGAATCCAGACCGATCTCAACAATATATTTGTTTTCATTCGGCAAGATAAACGTCACGTTGTCCCGCTTTGCCAAAACATTTTTACCACTATCATAAATTTCTACCGTGTAATGCACTTTTTCTCCTCCAAAAAACCCATTCGGATTATGAATCTCCGCAACAACATCATATGTATTTTCTCCGCCATAAAGCACCTGCGCTTCTTTGACTACGATATCTTTGCCTACCAATTCTTCTTTGCATGCACCACACACAGGACCCCCACAATCAATCTCTATTTCTTCTCCATTTTTCTTTCCATCATCACAGCGTGGTTTTGGTTGCATTGCCATTGTGATAAGCCCCGCGATCACAAGGAAAATTGTTATGTAGATCGCAATAATGATCTTTTGCTTGAGAAATCGATTCATAATAATATATGTTTTTACGCGAATACACCTGTATTATACCGCACACGTCAAATAAAACAAAAACCCCTCCTGTACAGAGGGGTTTTAGTTATTTTCAAAAAGAGACCTTTACATCATTGCTGTATGTGCCACACTTTCCTCCCTTGTATATACACACGCGAAAATGATACGTTTTGCCCTTAGGAAATCCTTCCCATGTATATTTGCGCACATCACGATTGGAAAGATACTGATAATCATCACCGGGATAGACAGGGTTAGGATCTTTGGATTTTACAACTTTAAATCTCAACGGCGCATCGCCACCGGAGATCTCCCACGTCAATTTTACATCACCATTATCTTCTTTTGCAGAAAGCGAAACTGATGACGCATACTCGCCATCACCGTCATCTTTGCCACTCGGCGTATCCACATATATATCATTGCTATATTGTAGACACTTTCCCGACCCATCATATATACACACTCGAAAATGGTACTTTTTTCCCGTGGTGATCTCCCACATGTACTCCCGCACGGAACTATCCGTGAGATACTGATAATCATCACCGGGATAGACAGGATTTGCATCGGTGGATTTTACAATCTTAAACCCATGTGGCGCACTCACACCTTTTGTACCCCAATGCAATCGCACGCCACTACTTGATTTTTCACCACTGAGCGTGATCGACCCTGTGACAGTGTCATTATCTGCATCTTTTTTCACATTATCTCCATCCGTTTTCTCCCCATCCTCATTTTTTGCCGTACTCCACACGATAAAGTCATCCGTGAGATCTGCATCAGCGATCACGGTCTTCTCCACATGGTCATTCACTACTTTTGCTTTATTGCCTTCCTCAATGCGATCGAGAGTGTTGCCAGCATCATTTTGTACCTCCACAGCACTTTCCACGACAAGCACTGACGTTGTGTCGCCCGATTCTGTCACGCCAAATTCCGTACCAAGCGCCTTGATCGCATAACGATCTGTTTGAACGATATATGTACGCGCATCATTTTTTGCAACACTATTGAAAATCTCCCCTTGTTCAACATCGATCTTTATATCCTGCACATTATCGACAAAGACAATGTGCGTATTCTCATCCAATCGCACGATACTGCCATCCTCAAATGTTACGATCGCACGTGATTTCCCAAGCGTACGTAATTCATTGCCTTTTGCAAAAATATTACCCTTTGCCGCAGTAAACCATCCAGACGTAGCACTCTCTCGCACTTCAACCGTACCTTCAGCATATTCCACCTGTCCATTGATCTTTTTTGTGGGTTGCTCCGCAGGAATTTCTGAGATTATTTGTGTCGATGTGCCTTGTGGCATATACCACAAAGCATAAAAACGTCCCGCAAAAAACGCCAACGTGAACAGAAGGATAAAAACGATCATAATAATTATAAAGATCTTTCGTCCTTTTTCTTCATAAAAATCCAGCATAGACTTTATCATTAAAATTAAATCTACTTTTGAGAAGCGACCAGCGCACTGCGGAGTACACAGTTTGAACCGCGCAGATACATCGGTCGTTGATCTTTTTTGTAAAAATCGACACGTTCTTCAAATGTCTTTCGTTTTGCGTGCGCATAAAAGACACCCAGTGGCAATCGATCCGTTTCTGTTGCACGACGAAATGCATCCACCCGATCAGTCACATCACGATCATCTTCCATATAATACGTATGCTCTTTGAACCATTGATAGGTATTGATCTTGTTGAAAACAACACATGGCTGGAATAGATCCACCAAAGAAAATCCCTTGTGATCGATCGCTTGCGCGATGATCGCTTGCATTTTTTGTGGATCACCGACACTTGCGCGCGCCACAAACGGTGCGTCAAGAGAAATTGCCAGAGCGATCGGATTGATCGGCATATCGATCACACCGTATGGTTGTGTTGGTGTGACTGTGCCTTCCTCTGTAGTCGGTGACGCTTGCCCTTTTGTCAGACCATAGATCATATTATTGTGGACGATGACGGTAATATCAGGATTGCGACGGATCGCATGGATGAGGTGATTACCTCCCTCGCCATAGACATCCCCATCCCCACTGGTAACGATCACCGTTTGCGTTGGATTTGCAATTTTAACCCCGGTCGCAACAGGCAACGCGCGTCCATGCAGTCCATTGAAATAATTACAATTGATATATTGCGGTAATTTTGCAGCCTGCCCGACGCCTGATACGAATGTCACATCTTGTGGCGCAAGATTTTTTTCTTGCAAAACATTTTTGATCGTTTGCAAAATAGGAAAATTACCACATCCCGGACACCACTGGCATTCCACGGATTGTGGAACTGTAAAATTATTTTTGATATGTGCCGATCCGATCATAATATTTAGTTCAAAGTTTATAAAGGTCAAAAGTTTATAAAGAAAAGAATATCACATTACATTTTTTTTATTTGCTCCACAAGTTCTTCCACATTGAATGGTTCACCATTCCATTTGAGAATGGTTTTATCTATCGCGATGTCACATTCTTGTGTCAAAAGATGCGCAAATTGTCCCGTGGCATTGTTTTCCACAACAATTACTTTTTCCGCTTTTGCAAAGATCTTTTTGATCTTCTTTTTATCAAGAGGAAATAATTGCACAAAATGTACGACAGTCATATCCTGATTGCCGGCTTCACTCACCGCCTCAACAACCGTGTTGCGCGTCGATCCCCAGCATACGATCAATTTTTTGCCGGATTTTTTACTGCGTCCCGTTGTAGTTTTTTGCGTAATAACTTCCGGCAAAAGCATCACTTCTTCAAGAAGAGCACGTCTTTTGAAGAGACGCTTTTCTGCCATGTGCATATGAATTCCACGTGTGTCCTCGGTAATACGACCGGTTTCATCATGCTCATCACCATCCACACACACCAATCCGTCACCGAACCCCGGCACGCCACGCTCGCTTACACCATTTTCCGTAAGTGCATATCGCTTGTAATCGCGTGTTGTTTCTATAATATGTTTTACGTTGTTTTGTTCCACAAAATCATTTTTTTCAACTTTGTACAATGCATCCACAAAATACTGATCCGTAAGCACAAATGTCGGAATCTGATATTTATCGGCAATATCAAGTGCATGCGCCGTGACAGCATATGCCTGCATCGGTGTACCGGGCGCAAAGATCGCTCGCATAAATTCCCCATGTCCCGCATGAAGCACGAGATTGAGATCTTCTTGTCCCGTGTGCGTTGGCAAACCGGTTGCCGGACCGGGACGTTGTCCGATATGAAACGTGATCGGTGTTTCGATCATTCCCGCCAGAGAAACCGCCTCGCACATCAGATCAAACCCACCGCCGGACGTCGTCACAATACTTCGCGCACCGGCATATGAAGCACCTAGTGCCATATTGACTGCTTCGATCTCATCTGTTGCCTGCTCTACCACCGCACCACACTCCTTGCTGTTCTGTGCCAAAAAAGTCAAAAGCCCCGTTGACGGCGACATGGGATACGCCACACAAAAATCAACCCCTGCCGCAAGCGCCCCAAATCCCACAGCATCAATGCCAGACATGAAGAGGTCATCTTTGACTGCCTCTTTTGTTTTCATTGCAACATGCACATCGTGTGAAAAAGCGAAATGTGCACCCATTTTAAAACCTCGTGATAATGCCTCTTGATTTTTTGTAATGATATCCTTTCCCTTTTTTACAAAGAAATTGCGTAAATATTCACGTGCATGCTTTTCATCTGCGCCGATCAATCCCAAAATCGCACCGGCCGCAACCGTATTAGCATAAAGAGTGCCACCAATCGACTGCGCAATGCTTATAAAATTCACTTCCATCACACAATCCTGGCAAAATTCCGCGTCACGAAACCCCAAAAACATCGTCTTATCATTAAAACGATGCTTATAAAAAGAAAATGACCGCGGATCAAGAGAAACGAAGAGATCGATCGTAGAACGAAATGCGTCTCTTTTTTCACTGGAAATACGAATGGTCGTGGAATTGATCCCGCCACGCACGCGCGACATGTATTCCGCCGTCGCAAAGACATGAAAGCCTTGTAATTTCAAAATGTGCGTCAGCAAATGCGCAACGCTCTGAATCCCTTGTCCGGCTTGCCCTGCGATCACGATCGAAAGATCATCTGTAATATGATGTGCCATAATTTTTATTTATATTTTTCAAAAATCTCTGAATGCTCTCGCTTTTGTCATGTTGCATTTCAGCGATCTCTTTTGATCTTATTATAACACAAAACAAAAAACGACCGTAACAGATCGCTGATAACGACTCCTTTTTTTCAACTACTCTAAAATTAACCAACAAAACACATGCCATGGGTACTGATGTGGGTACCCAAAAAGTTTTACACTATTTTCCCGTTGTAACCACGTTTTTATTCAGCCAGATCTTTTTTTACTTCTTCAAATTCATTCTCAATTTCCTGCAAACGCTTTTTTGATTCTTTGATGAGTTTTGCGCCTATTTTTACTTTTTCAATGCCCTGTTCCACATCCACTTCATCTTGCTTTTCAAACCATGTAACGATCTCTTCGATCTCCTTGAGGTTTTTGGTCAAATTGCTTTTTGCTTGTGCCATATATTTATTAGTATGTTATTAGTATGTTAGACACGCCTTGCTTTAGACACACTGCGTTTTAGACACGCTACGCTAGTAGACTTTACACGACATTCTTCTGCATGTCTACATATCTAGAGCGTAGCGTGTCTACCAGTCTAATAGTCTAAATTTACTATACTACGATTTTTATTTTTACAAAAATACCTATTGTACCTCCGTCATGATCTCGCCATCGCTGATGTGAATTGTCATATGATCACCTTTGCTCACATCGTTTTTTCTTCGCACAACATTTCCCCGTTCATCACGTGCAATGCTGTATCCGAGCATGAGTTGTCTCTGCGGATCATTTTGTACGATCGACTTTGCAAGGAATTGCAGGCGCTTCATATATTGTATGATGCCACTTTGGAAAAGAGCGAATGCCCGTTGCATATTCACAAGAGTTCTCGCATCATCGATCATGCGTCCATAGAAACGAAAGATGTGATCTTGCGCAACAGTAAAAAATGTTTTTTTGCGGTCAATGCTTTTTTCCATGTGATGGATCACGTTTGCAAAGCGACGAAATAATTCTAATGATGATGTTACAATCTCTTCCAAAAAGTCCGTAAGTTGCCGTTCGTACTCATTGCCACGTTCTTGTTGTTGTCGCAGAGCTTTGTCAAAAAAGTGCACGATCATCTGCTCCCGACTGCGTACATATTCGCCACATTGATCCCAGCTCTCACGCACAGCACGTGCCGCCGCCGTCGGCGTACTCACACCGCGATCCGCCACGAGTGTCGTCAACGTTTCATCCTGCTCATGCCCCACACCGGCAACAACCGGCACAGGAAAATCTGCGACCATGCGCACCACTTTTTCATTATTGAATGCTTGCAAACTCTCCAAACTACCACCACCGCGCACAATGACCAAAACATCCAAATCTTTTTTTGCCATTGTCGTAAGGGCGCTGATCAGATCATCAACTGCCTGTGCACCCTCCACACGTGATTGATGGAAAATGATTTTGTATCCATAGTGACCCACATTGGTCGTAAAATCTCCGATTGCCGCACCTGTACGCGATGTAATGAGTCCAACTCGCTGTGGCAATTGTGGCAGTGCACGCTTTTTTTCCAGTGCCAACAATCCCTCCGCGTCCAATTTTTTCTTGAGATCATCATAGGCCTTTTTGAGCGCCCCTTCACCGTATAACTCCACCATCGTGCCCACAAAGCTAAATCCGTATTGCTTATGATAGTTGGGATGTCCCGTGATCACAATCTCCATACCGTCTGCAAGTGCGACACCGGCCAGATCATAACGATCGCAAAAGATCATACATCGCATCACACTGGAGCGATCTTTGATCTCAAAATATACGTGCCCGCTCGCATTGCGCTTAAAGCCCACAACCTCACCCTGCACACGCACATTGCGAAAATGTGTTTGCAACAGTGTGTCCAACATCGTCACAAAATCCGTAACGCTTACTGCCACATCATTTTTATCGATGATTTCCCCGGTCTCCTGATCATAGTGCATCGGTTGTTGTACCGGCATGGGACGTATTGCCGCCAGATCATTCACCGCTTGTGCCTCTGCAAAAAGATTGTTCTTTGTTTCATAGGCAACAGATACATCGCCGGTAATCCCATTGCCGCGCACCAAACCTAAAATTACATCACCATACTTGCGAATTTTTGCCGGACCGATGCCTTTGATCCGCAAAAGATCACTGCTTGTCTTTGGCTGCAATCGTGCAATTTCTTTGATGGTATTGAATTGTAAGACCATATATGGCTCCAGATGTTCTTTACCTGCCTGTTCTTGTTGCCATGTGATCAGTTGTTGCATAAGCGTCATATGCAACTATTGTGGCACAAAAAACCAAATAAAAAAAGCTTTTTCCTAAGAGTATCTCTCCCAGCTACAAAATCAACAAGAAAATTGCCGCAATGATCAAACACGTCACAAAAACGATCGATGCCCATCCGCATACCCGTACCCACCACGGATGCGTTTCTCTCCCCATGATGTGTTTATCATCCCCGACGATCATGATCACCACCAAAAGAGGCAAAGCGATCACACCATTGATGAATGCCGCATAATACAATGCCATGATCGGATTGATATGAAAAAAATTCAAAGAAAGCCCAAATAAAATTGAAATGACGATGATCATATAAAAACCTTTTGCATGAGAAAATTTCTCTTCCAGACCCTCATGCCATTTCATGACCTCCGCAAGCGCATACGCACCGGACCCGGCCAAAATCGGGACGGCAAGCATACCGGTACAGATCAAACCGATAGAAAAAAGAAGAAATGCATGTTCTCCCGCCAATGGGCGCAGTGCCATCGCCGCTTGATCTGCAGACTCGATATTATATATCCCATTCTGATGTAAGACTTGTGCTGTTGTGATAATGATGAAGAAGAAAACACTGTTTGCCAAAAACATCCCCGTTCCGACATCCGTACGCATTTTCCGTATTTTTGTCGTCAGTCCATGTTTTTCTTTTTTGAGAGGAATGATGGCACTTCTTTTTTCCATACGATTTTCCTCCACTTCTTCTGACGTTTGCCAAAAAAAGAGATATGGCGTGATGCTTGTGCCAAAAACAGCGATCATCGCAAAAACATATGATTCATCAGGTAAAAATTGCGGCACAAAGGCAAAATGAAATATTTCGCGCCACGCAGGATGGATAATAAAACCTGTCACAACATACGCCAAAACTGAAATAGTCAACCATTTCAACACGCGCACATAAATGCGATACCCGATGAAGATCTCACACACGATTGACACTGCCGCAAAAAGAAGCGCCGCGATATAAAAATTTATATGCGTAAGCATATTCAATGCAGACGCCATTGCGCCAAGATCAGCACCAATATTCACAACATTTGCAATAATGAGTAGCACAACGATCCCGCCGACAATACGTTTTTTATAATGACGCTGTAAAACACCGGCCAAACCATGATTTGTCACGATACCAATGCGTGCACATACTTCCTGAATCGCCATCATCATCGGCAAAAGCCACACGGCCATCCAGAGAATACTCAAACCGAACTTCGCACCAACAGAAGAATACGTACCGATACCTGACGGGTCATCATCCGACGCACCCGTAATGAGACCCGGTCCAAGTGCACGAAAAAAAAGATGCATTTTTTTCCAAGGGTTTTTTGCCAACTCCATGACGCGAATGACTTCTGTCTCCGCGATCACGACCGTACCATCAATCGTCTTGACAGCCCTAACCTCGCCCCACACGACCAATTTGCGCGCAACAATAAGAGGAATACCCGCCATATGTCGGAATTCCGACATGGAGAAAAATTTTTCATTATGATTATTGTCGTTTTGTATTGTTTCCATTTTTTCTCAAAAAAATATCTATCATCATTGTGTCACACTTCACGCGTTTTGATAAGAACAAAAAACCCTACCTCTTTTAAACACTGTATGGCGCATGATCGAAAATTTCATTGTCAATCGCGTTCTTCACCGCATTATATTCCGCGATATCTTTTATCGCCCATGTGAGCAGTGGTTTATTTTTTTTGTGTGCAACAGACACGATCCAACACCGTGGCAACAATGATGCCCGACAAACAAAGAAATCCGGCATATGCGCACTCACGCTCCACAAAATATACAAACCAATCTTTCGCACCCAGCCGCCACAAAAACTCTTATTCTTATAGTCAGTGAAGTTTTGTCCGCATGAGATCTGCGGAAAATATTTTTTTGCTTTTTTGACCAAAAGCGGATCAAATGACGACAACGCGTAATTCCCATGATATTTTTTTAAAATATCGCGCAGTGTAGCAAGAAAAAATTCTCGATCATGTCTTTTGTTTTTCATCTCAATAAGAAGAGGCACGCGCCCACGGACAAGAGCCAGTACATCATCCAGCGTTGGAATATGCTCCTGCGATGAGCCTAGTATACACGCGGAAATCTCTTTTTTTGTCATGTCAGACAATACTGTGTCCACATTGCACATACGTTTTAGCGACCAATCATGAAAGACGATCATTGCGCCATCTGCCGACATCTGCACATCCAATTCAATCGGATAACTGGCATCAACAGCTTTTTGACATGCTCCCAATGAATTTTCCGGCGCATCGTGACCCCATGCGCCCCGATGTGCGATCGGCTGCTGTTGTATCCACTGTTCTGTTTTCATAATAATCCACTGTATGCATTGCCCAAGACGCCCATTGCCCATGGGAGTATAAAGATGAGACCGATCAACGGCAAGACAAACGTCACGATCGTAATGATCAATGTCGCGAGAAAGATCTTTCGCGCGCTTTCCACACTTTTATAAATTGCATTGATCTTTTTCTCTTGTTCCTCCAATTTTTGTAATATTTTTTCTTCCATATTTTTATATATTCTTTTGACAAATATCATATAATACACACTGATCGCATTTCGGAACGCGTCCACAGATCGCACGTCCATGCGTGATTAAATATTCATTCCATTCCACATATTTTTTTGGCGCGACAATTTGGCTCATTTCCCCACTCATTTTTTCCGGCGTCCTCGCGTCACTAAGTCCGATGCGTTTACATAAGCGAAAAACATGTGTGTCCACCGCCATGCCCACATGTTTTCCATATGCTTTTGAAAGCACGAGATATGCTGTCTTGATCGATACACCGCGCAATGTAAGCAATGCCTCCAATGTGTCCGGTACCTTGCTACCAAAATTTTTTACCATCGTTTGCCCGCTTTCCTTGAGTGCTTTGGCTTTGGAGTGATAAAATCCCGTTGAGTAGATCTCTTTTTCCAACGTTGTGATCTTCGCCTTTGCATAGTCTTCTGCCGTTGTATATTTTTTAAACAATTTTTTTGTCACCATATTCACACGCGTATCCGTACACTGCGCAGAAAGAATTGTCCCGACAAGTAATTCCAGGGGCGTTGTCCATTCTACAAACGGACCCGTTGTTTTATACGATTTTTTCAGCCGACGCAAAACTTCCCGCGCAATTTTTTGCTTATCCATGATGCAATTGTGGCACATCTCACACAAGAAATCAAAGATTGACAAAATTGTTGTCCATTGGTATAGTCCATACGCGGAAAATACCATTCACTGTTTCTTTGACAAAAAGGAGAGTATACGATGACAAAAAATAATTCCCATAGCACAGTAACGCGATGTGCTCGATGTTCTTACATGCTCATGCCCCATGAAGGTTATGATGAAACGTGTGGTACACTCAATGTAACACTGTGCGAAGATTGTTATGCACACCCTTCGATCAATCCTGGGGAATACGCTTACGCGATCAAACTATGCCTCATAAACGATTTTGGCACCTTGTCGCCGTACGAGATGCCGGTGTTTTGGCCACAAAAGGACGACGAACCTCTCGAGATTGAAGAAATCTTAAAAATCACACTTGAAGAATCTGCATCGGACATTCCTTGCGGAAAGACCTGCAAATGCATGAGCATTTCCACAGAAATGCAAGCACGTGCAGAAATGAAAGATGGCAGTCTATGCATTTTTCACCGCATGGAAAACGGAATGCGCAGAAAAGCGCTTATGCTGTACTGGTGGCTTCGCTATTATGAAAAGAGTAACAGCCATCCGGATTTCTGGACGGATTTTACAGAGGACGACATCATGTCCCCGCAAATCCTCGCCACCCATGCTCTCGGCATTGCATAATTTCACCCCATCCATAGCAGTCTGCGCACTGCTATGGATATTTTTTTACAAAAGATCACCAGCTTCCGCCACCACCGCCGCCAAATCCGCCACCCGATCCGCCACCGCTAAACCCCGATCCGCCGGAGCCTGCCGATGACGGTTGCGAAACCATCGTGGCATTATTTGCATCGCTAAACGCGTGCAAACTATGTGCAAAAAGGATCGGTGAAAATGTTGCATCACCGCTTTCATACCACTGTGGCTTTGTTTTATAAATATCCTCAAATTGTTTTGCCCATGCTTCTTCCACGCCGAGCACCATTGCATATGGCAACAACTTTTCAAATCGTTCCAGATTTTTTTCCGGCGCATTATGAAAATTGATCCGATCTTTTTCTGCTGTTTCCATATACAATTTCAACCCCAAAACCTGCTCACGAACGATCGCACCATTTTTTGTCCGTTGTGGCATCACGATGCCAAAACTCAAAATAATAACGGATGAAAGAAATGTCGCTATGCCATAAGCAAGACCTGCCATACTGCCGGCAATAAATGAACCGACAATAAGAAATATGCCGATCGTCACATATGTTGCGCGCACTATTGATGGCGTTCCCGTATAGTATCCCTTCTGCATGATCGCACCTTCTATGCTTTTTTTGATTGCAACGAGATCCTTATAGAATTTTTCTTTAAGGTCTGACATCCTGCGCGTTTGCGCACCGCCAAAAATCGCATCAAATAATAATTTGTCTTGCTCGCTCACATCTGCAGAGCTCTTTCCTGTCTGCGTAAATTCATAATCCTCCGAAGAAAATACTCCTTTTTTGTCGATCTTTTTGATCGTGAGATGGCCATTCACCGCCAGCTGGATGATCGCCGCAGAGACGCTCTTTGGTGCAACGGCATCTTCTGCGATCATCCCAACTTCCGCTGCCGTCAGACCTTCCGGCGCCTCGTAATATGGCACGATCGTCCCTTTACCTTCCGGATCACGCCCTTTGGTGTACCACAATCGCCACATGACTATAAGCACAAAAACAGGTAATCCAAAGATCCAATTGTCCATAAGATATTTGACGATCTTTTGTTGCAATGTCGGCTTGTACACTGTTCCGGCCGGCATGCCGATCACGGTTGTCACACCGGAACCTGACACAAGATTTTCTTGCGCAAATGTCACTGTACGATCATTATTAGTGATCATGTCATCGCATGCGACTGTTGACCCATACGGTCCAGCAAAGCATGCTGTTTTGCTGATCTGTGGTGCATGCACCGTTACCTGCACAGCCTTCATCAGCGCCGACCATCGATCTCCCGTTGCATTCCAATACAACTCGTCGTGATCGTCAAAATAATTGATCGCGCCTGTGACCGTGTATGTGATCACATAAGTGTTCATACCTGTCACAAACTTATCCGCATTCCCAATCTTGATCTGCAGATTATCCCCATCTCGTGCTGTGACAAATGTGTAGGGAACACCATATTGATCTGCGACAGTAATATGATCAAGTGTGATCGTACGATTATCATTTGTCGCATTGGTATATTTCACAGGAACATCACGATAGATCCCATGTCGCTGTGTCGTGCCATAATCATATTGGATCGTTTCTGCCACATCCACCGTTGCATCAGCATTGATCGTCATATCTACATCATATGTTTTGATCTCCTCCGCACGTACGCTGAATATCGGCGCCAAAAGAAGCAGTCCTCCGAAGAAAAAGAATATTTTTTTCATAATAATAAAAAATTTAACTTGTAACTTATTTAATATGACTGTCATTTTTTCTTTTATATAAGCAATTACTGAAAGCCCACTTTTGTCATCCTGAATGTGTTTCAGGATCTCGCATATACGGCTTATATAGATGCTGAAACACGTTCAGCATGACATGGATATTAAATGAGTCTTTGTGTCTTTATTATACCACTATTCCCCATGTAAAGAATAAAGCCCCAATATTTTTTGTAAAATATTGGGGCTTTGGAATCAGTGATGGCACTATTGCACCGTTCCGATGATCTTTTTGATCTCGGCAACGGTCTCTCCTGATCTATTCTGAATAATCGCAGAAAAAAAATACATGCCTCTTTTTGCCCCAAGTAATTTTACTGTGATGGCGAGCAAATCATGCGGTTTGACTTGTTTTTTATATCGGACACCGTCAACGCCCACAACCATTGGAGTTCCCGACAATTCAAAAAAATTCTTTGCCAATACTGCCGCAACCAGATTGGCACATTCGATCTGGCAATGACCTGGGAAAATAGGATTATCACGGAAATGTCCCATAAACCACGGATCATCCGAGCAAATGGTTTTAATTCCGACCATCTCATGCGGTCTTTCCGTGTTGTAGGAAATACGATCAAGCATTTGCGCCGGCCCTGTATGCGGGATCATCTCCGCAATATCTCCTCTCTCAAGAAAAAAAGATTTTTTTTCGTCTGCCATTTCATTCCCTCCATATTGAATGACGTGGATCGGTTTGACACAAAAATGATGCTGTCTTTATAAAATATGAATAAAAGGTACTAATGGACCATTATACCACAAAAACCACCTTAATGCAAGTGTCGATCTTTGTCACGTGTTTTTTTGTGAAAAGAGATGGCAAATCGATGCGCTTCCTCACGCATGCTTTCCAACAACTCTTTATCGGTAATGATCGCATGATTGACTGGAAAAAATGCACTTTTATAGACATCGACCTTTTTACGCGTTGGCCCTTTGGCAACTGCGATCACGGGAATATTTATATCTAGTTTTTGCCATAGATCATCCGCCATGTTGAGATGTCCTTTTCCGCCGTCCAAAACAATCAGCTGCGGTATGCCCCAATCATCGAGATGATTGAGCCGTCGCGCCAGCACTTCTCGCATCGCGCCCACATCATCGATCCCCTGCACAGACTGCACTTTGAATTTACGGTACTGACTTTTATCCGCCACTCCGTTTATAAATACGATCATCGACGCAACCATCGCTTCCCCGCCGATATGTGAAATATCATATGCTTCCACACGCATCTCATGTGCACTAAATCGCGTAAATGCAATGTCCTTTTTCATCAGCGCAATATCATTGATATGTGTGAGTGCAAAGATCTGCCGTTTCACTTTGTCCGCTTCTTCGAATTTTTCTTTTTTTGCCAAAGCGCGCATCTGCTTTTCCAACTTTTCGAGAAGTGCTTTCTTATGCCCGGAGAGAAAAAGCGCGATGTTGCGCATATTGCGTTTGTAGTCCGCCTCAGAGATCGCGCCGTCATACGGTCCGGGACACAGTCCCATTTGATAATGCAGACACCCTTTTTCACTCTGCTCACTGCGATCATGAAATGGAAATATTCGGCGAATGATCTTAAGCGCGATCTTCATCTGATCGCGCGATGTATACGGACCATAAATTTTTCCCTTACGATACATCGCATCCTGAAACTGTTCCTTATCAAAATCCGTCTGTCGTACGATCACAACACGCGGAAACCGTTCTTTGGTAATGACAAAAAAAGAAAAACTTTTATCATCTTTTCCGTCAATATTATATTTTGGCTTATGCGTGCGGATTAGTTCCGCTTCAAGGATGAGCGCTTCAAGTACGCTATCGGTTTGAATTGTTTCAATGTCTGTTGCTTGCGCTACCAATCGTTCGATCCGCTCACCGCGCGTATCATGACCGGAAAAATATTGTCGCACGCGATCACGCAATGACGTCGCCTTGCCCACATACAACACCTCTCGTTTTGCACCACGAAAAAAATACACGCCGGGTGCTTTTGGCAATTCCGTTATTTTTTTCGCGTTATTTTTCATAAATATAGATCATCGTAGCACTGTAAATCTATTCTTTCTTGGAGCGAGGTTTTTCTTCAGCATGGTCAATTTTCTTTTTTGCCGCAATCATCTGTAATTTGTTGATGATCGCCGATTCTGCAAATGAACCGACTTCCGCAAATTGATCTTCAGGGATCATTTCACCATCAAGAGCACCACTCTTCATCACAAACTTATACATGGTCTTCTTTTTTCCGTTGTCGGAAATTTCACGCGCTCCCTGTATGATGCCCGCAAGCATCACATGATGCCCATTGAGATCGATCGCACAGGTCACGCGGTCACGGTCAATAGTGATATTTTTAATTGCATGTGTGATTTGCGCTTCCGTCATCATAACATCCCGTCCTGAGAGATCATTGTCGATCAATTTTTTCCAAAAATTTCTATCCGCATTATGACAAATTGCTTGCGCTTCACACGTCCCCTCATATTTTCGCGCATTCTTGGTCACAAAACCCTGCCCATCAGCCGTCGGCACAAAAAAAGACCTGTATTCTTCGGGGATATCTTCAATACTGTGATATTTATTATCATGAGGATCAAATTGTGGTTTTTCTAAAGACATGTGTGTGTGCTTAGATTTTTACATTCCCATCATAGCAATTTTTATGCGCCTTTACCACATCATTTTGACAGATCCAAATCCTCTGTGATCCCAAGTTGATCGACAAATGATTGCACGTGACTCACTACGATCATCGCACCCTCATATTTTTTGAGTGCCTCCGCAATCACGGGGATATGACGAAAGTTGATATGATTGGTCGGCTCATCGAGAATGAGAAGTCCCGGCTCGAGCAACACAAGTTGTGCAAATGCCACCAATCCCTTTTGCCCTTCAGACAAACTGCCGATCTTTGCCTCCATAACATGCTTGGTCAAGAGAAATCCGCTGGCAACAGCACGCAGTTTTTCCTCTTCTTGTATTTGCATGACATTTAGAAGTGCATCATACACCGTATCATCAAAGTTCAGTGTAGAAAAATCCTGTCGATAATAACCCACACGCACACCATCCAATATTTTTGCACCCTCTGTATTGTTTGATGCCAATCGTTCAAGCAGTGTCGTCTTTCCAATACCATTCGGCCCTTTCAAAAGCAAGTGTTCTTTTTTCTTGAGGACAATATCCACCTTTTTCTCGATGGGTTCGTGATCTTTCATGATGTGCACCGATGTGATCGTGATCACATTCCCCACAAAATCACTTTGCGCAGGGATCACAAATTTACGGATCGTCTTATCCTCTTTGCGCACATCCACTTTTGATGCTTCCATTTCTGCGATCTCATCACGCATTTTCTTCGCCACGAGACGCATCTTACCACCTTTGTTTGCGAAGTAATTCATCTTCTCCTTATTGTCCCGAATCTGCTTTTCGAACTGCGCGTTCTTGCGAATTTCTTTTTCGATCTGCGCTTTGATCTCCTCTACGACAATATAATAATCCCCCACATACTGATCGATCTTGTGATTGAATATATCGAGATACAACACACCATCTGTGAACATGTTGAGGAAATCCGCATCATGAGAGATCACGATGCACGTCTTTTCATACATCATGAGAAACGTGAGCAAATGCCCCACGCCGGAATCATCCAAATTGTTCGTCGGCTCATCGAGAAGTAACACGTCAGGCTCTTGGATCAATGCCGAAGCCAGAAGAAGTCGCGCTTGCTGTCCACCGGAAAAGGCGGAAATCGGTTTGTCCATCGGCAATGTCAGATCGACGGCACGCATCACTTCTTTGATATGTTTGTCCAATTCATAATCCTCTCCTTTAAAATACACGGCAAAAAATTCTCGCACAGTCAACGTCAGCTGTTCGCGCGGGATCACCTGTTGCGCGCATGCGATCGTTTGTCCGTCATTGATATAAATGTGTCCTGCTGTTGGTTTGTATGTCCCCATGATCAAGTTAAAAAGTGATGTTTTGCCCGCACCGTTTTGCCCCATGAGAGCTACTTTTTTTCCTTTGCGCAAAGCAAAAGACGCCTCATCAAGGATCACCTTGCCGTTCTCATATGCAAAATTCACATCGCTAAAACGAATTGCTATTTCTTCCTGTGCCATAAACCTTTTTCTAAGATAAAAAATATTTTTACTGAATTCCCATTGTACAGGAAAAATAAAAAATGTGCAATCAATGTCTTTAGCGTTATTTATAGACACGCAATATTTATATATTACAAGTCTATAATAATAAATCAAAAACGTGCAACTTACACGTTTTTGAATGATATATATCCGGCTATATTTCGACTAGTTCTCAATAATATTTTTTGCTTCTACTACTGCGATTGTGTTTCTAATAGATTTAGCCTGCTCGTATTTTTTTTGCAACTCATCAAATAATGCTTTTGCATCCTCTTCCACAATTTGCGATCCATTTACTATGCCATCATATCCACCCACTGGTCTTCTTGGAATATGCCTTCCTCGAAAACCCTTCTCACGCACATTTACAGCAGAACCATTAATTGTTCCTTTGATAATAATATCTGCTCCATCCTCCTCCTTTTGCAAATCCGTCTTTGTTAAGATTTCGAATTCCTGTTCCGAAATAACACCCTGAGATTTAAGTTTCCGATACTTTTCTTCGGTGATTGCATCCATGTGAACTTGACTTTCTACAGTCTCACCATTTTTTAAAATATTTTGTAAAATTGTGTTCCCTTCTTTTGCTCGATCAGCAACATTATGTTCATAATTAGTTCGTTTTTGATCTGGAGTTGGCTGAGGTATAAATTGATTTTCAAAACCCATACACTTTGAATTAATGATGATATGATTTGTCATATTATCACATCTTTGTTATAAATACAATCTATTGACAAAAATTTAAATACGTGCTATGCTGGTCCGTTAACATAAAGTTCCTTCATATTTAGTCACACAAAAAACAGCAAAAGTCGATTTTACATGCATTTTCAAAAATGTGATGGAAAATAATGCGCTCTCAAAAATGTGAGCTTATTTTTCCCGTCGCATCTGCCAATATCTGGTCGAAAGCGCAAAACGGGGTCAAAAAAATCCGACACCATGCTCGGAAAAGGAGGCAAAAATGCACAAAGATGGATTGTCGCCGCCCGTACAGGGCACCTATGAGTCCCTAAGTGGACATTTAATTTTTGATAATACCCTGCCGGCGCCGGCTGCTGCCTGACAACCTGGCCTCGTCCTTCAACACTGGTACCTACCAAAAAAGGAGGTGAATGCGAATTGACGAATCCACGAGCACCGCCCGGATGAAACCCCCTGAAGCGCAATGTTGTAATAACTGTTGCGCTTTTTAAATTTATTCACAAAACTGTCTGATCGGTCTGATCTACCCAGATTATCTTGCAGCTTGCAGGAGCAGGTTTTATAACCTGCTCCTTTCGTTTTTACAAAACAAACATAAGTCACTTTTTACAGCACGAAAACAAATTATTGCTTCTCCTTGTGCCAAACACTTTACTAGAATTTCTTGACAAGAGAGAGAGAGTAAAATGATACGTATAGACAATAGGATTTTATATTTACATAATGGAAAATTATCAAAAATATAATATTTTATATCTAATTCAATCGTTCATTGCAATTTTTATTGGAGGTCTGATTTATATAATTTACCGAACAGACTCCTTGCTTATGTTTAAATGGTTCTACTATTTGAACTTGGATCAAACAATATTTTTTTTGAAATCATTTAGCATCCCCGTAAACGATCTCATAAAATATAGTTTACCAGATGCTTTGTGGATATATTCTTATATCATGGCAATGTTATTCTTGTGGAAAGGCGCTGTAAATAGAAAAAATATTTTATGGATCTTATTTATCCCCCTAATCGGGATAAGCACTGAACTACTGCAAATATATGGATTTTCAGGAACATTCGACGTCGTAGATATTTTACTTTGTATTTTTGCAATAACATTAGCACTTCTTCAAATACGCTGTTTCAATTTAACAATTAATTATAAAATATGAAACAAAGCAAAGAAAAATTTGGATCAATAATAGTAATTATGCTATTTGCTTTTTTGGCTATCGGTAGTGCAGATACTACTGAAAAATCAACATCTCAACCTGGATCGACGACAGGTGAATCTCAACAAAATACAAATACAGCCCCAGAACCTCCAAAAGAAATTACCTACACTCCTGTTACAGCGAATGTACTATGCTCCGAGTACAAATCAAATGAAATCGCAGCAGACAAAAAATTTAAAGATCAATACCTTGAAGTGACTGGCATTGTCAAAAGTATTGATAGTGATTTCACCGATATGCCGGTTGTACATATAAAGTGTGGGGGAGAATATGATTTTATTAGCGTAGATTGTCATTTTGAAAGTAAAGATGAAGCAGCAACACTTGAAAAAGACAAGACGATAGTTATCCAGGGACGAAGTTCTGGTGAAGTAATGGGCAATCCTCAAATTAATACTTGTAAGATAAAAAAATAATTACAACACTAAAGAGCTTGACTTGCAATCTTGCAGGAGCAGGTTTTATAACCTGCTTCTTTTCATTTTTACAAAACAAGAATGCAAAGCACACTGCAACTGCGTTACTGCAAAATTTGTAAAACAATAGACGGTCTTTAATTATGTATACTGTTCATTTCTTTAAAACCTCGCGCAAGAATTTTGCTGTGTAGCTTTCTTTGTAATATTTGATGACTTCTTCCGGAGAACCTGCAACAATAATTTTTCCACCGCCAGATCCGCCCTCCGGACCCATGTCGATGATCCAGTCCGCTGTTTTGATCACATCCATATTGTGCTCGATCACCACCACGCTGTTCCCGCTTTCCACCAATCGATGCAAAACATCGAGCAATTTTGCCACGTCATCAAAGTGCAATCCCGTCGTCGGTTCATCGAGGATATACATCGTTTTGCCTGTTGCTTTGCGCGCGAGTTCCGTTGCCAGTTTTACACGTTGCGCCTCACCGCCACTGAGGGTTGTCGCACTTTGTCCGAGATGGATATATCCGAGCCCCACGTCTTGTAATGTCTTGATGATCGTATGGATCGCCGGATACGGCTCAAAAAAATCCACCGCCTCATCAACTGTGAGATCCAACACATCCGCGATCGTTTTGCCACGATAGGTAATCTGCAATGTCTCGCTATTATATCGTTTACCTTTGCATACATCGCACGGCAAATACACATCCGCCATAAATTGCATCTCGATCTTGAGCGCACCATCACCATCACAATTGTCACATCGCCCGCCACGCACATTGAAACTAAATCGTCCCGGTTTATATCCCCGGGCTTTTGCCGCCTTTGTCTGCGCAAATAATTCACGGATCGGTGCAAATACACCAGTATAAGTCGCTGGATTGGATCGTGGTGTGCGGCCGATCGGACTTTGGTCGATCAATATCACTTTATCGAGATGCTCCACACCAACGATCTCTTGATACTTACCGGGACGCACTGCACTACGCATGAGCTTATGTGCCAATCCTTTATACAGGATTTCTTCAACAAGCGTTGATTTCCCACTGCCAGATACGCCCGTGACCACTGTCATCATGCCCAAGGGAAATTCTACGGTGATCCCCTGCAAATTATTTTCTCTCGCACCACGTACTGTGAGGATCTTTTTATTTTTTATCAAACGTCGATGTTCTGGCACTGGAATGAATTTCTCACCGCGCAAATATTTTGCCGTCAAAGACTCTTTGTTTTGGATCACTTTTTCCGGCACATCTGCCACAACGATCCGCCCACCGTGCTTACCTGCACCCGGACCGATATCAACGAGAAAATCCGCCGCACGCATCGTCTCCTCATCATGCTCGATCACGATCACCGTATTGCCGAGATCACGTAAATACAGCAATGTTTCCAGAAGCTTTGAATTGTCACGCGCATGCAGTCCGATCGATGGCTCATCGAGAATATACAACACACCCACCAACTGCGATCCGATCTGACTCGCCAGTCTGATGCGCTGTGATTCGCCACCGCTGAGTGTGTGCGCACTGCGCGCAAGCATCAAATATCCCAATCCCACTTTATTCAAAAAACTGAGCCGTGAGATCACTTCTTTAATGATCCGCTCACCGATGATCTTTTCTTGTGTGTTGAGTGGCAATTTTTCAAAAAATTGTACAGCGTCCGTGATCGTCATTTGCGATATTTCATCAATATGTTTTCCACCGATCTTGATCCACAAAACCTCTTGTTTGTATCGACTGCCCTGGCACGCGCTACATGGTTTGCGCGACATATATTGTTCGATATCTTTACGAATACTATCTGATTCTGTTTTTTTGTACCGCTCTTCGAGAAACCCCACAATACCTTTCCATTCCACAGTAAAACGCCATGTGCTCCCTTTGGCACTTTTCATGCTCACAGGAATTGGATCTGGATCCTCATCGCCATGCACCAAAACATCAAATTGTCGCTCGGCCAGATCTTTGAGACGCACATTTTCGGGAATGTGATAATATTGCAAAACGGCATGAAAGATCGCTCCATAGTATGAGTTTTTCTTTTTATTGCTCCACGGCAATACGCCGCCCTGTGCGATCGTTTTACTTGTATCAGGGATCACCATCGTGTAGTCGATTTCTTTTTTTGTACCCAAACCCTCACAGGCCGGACACGCACCATATGGCGAATTGAAACTGAAGAGGCGCGGCTCCAAATCGGGAAAAACGATCTTTGGATGGCGATGGCATGCAAATTTTTGATTATATACAGTCACGGATTTTTTCTTTTTGTCATAAGGACGACGTACATATACCAATCCATCCGCGATCTTGAGCGAGATCTCCACAGCCTCAAAAAGCCGTGAGATTTCTTCCGCATCCGCCTTCATCGTATCTACGATGATCTCGATATTGTGTTTTTTATTGCGGTCCAATGCCAACTCACTGGCGGCATCCAAATTGTGCACCTCTCCATTGATATATGCCTCGAGAAATCCCCTGTCCCACATATCGGAAAATAGTTTCAAATAGGTACCCTTGCGTGCGCGCACGACAGGCGCACAAATTTCAATCTCCTCGCCTTGTGCATTTTCAATGATCTGCGCAACGATCTCATCGGTCGAGAGCACTGTGATCGGTTCATGACACTCCGGACAATGTGGCACACCGATCTTTGCCCAGAGAAGACGCAGATAATCATGCACCTCTGTCACCGTCCCTACCGTAGAACGAGGATTGTGTGACGTCGTTTTCTGATCGATCGAAATCGCCGGCGACAATCCCTCGATCGTATCCACATCCGGTTTATCCATCTGCCCCAAAAACTGCCGCGCATAACTGGACAAACTCTCCAGATACCGTCGTTGACCTTCTGCAAAGATCGTATCAAACGCCAGTGTGGATTTCCCGCTTCCGGACAAACCGGTAAACACCGTAAAACTGTCTCGCGGAATCGTGAGATTGATATTTTTGAGATTATTTTCTCGTGCGCCTTTGATGACAATATAGTCCGATTTATCTTTCATAGTCATCACAGTATAGATCATAAATGATGATCTTTCAAGTAATGATGAAATAATCATTGACAAAGACCTATCAAAATACACGTCTTTGCGAGGAATGCAGTGATAACGGAATGACGAAGCAATCTCACTAAAATATGCTGTTTTTCGTGCAGTGATCGAGATTGCTTCGTCGCTACACTTCGTTCCGATCCTCGTAAAGACGAGACTAATAAGTCCACTATCTTTATATCTTGGAAAAAGGTGAGTGGTTACTATATTGTGCGATAAAATCACTCGGACGCACCCAATCCTCTTTTTTTGTACGCTTCTGCTCTGACTTGAAATATCCAGGTAAAACAGTTCCGTCCCATGCTCCCACATAGATCCCAAAATGCAGATGTTCCTCTTGCCACCAGCCATTATCCACCGTATTGCTCTTACCTACCAATCCGATCACATCTCCCATGTCGACGCGCGCACCTTTTTTCTTGTTTCGCTCACCGAGATGTCCATACAATGTGTAAAAAAGTTTATGTGTCACTGGATGTTTATGCACCACGATGATGATATTACCCCAATTACCTTTTGTCGCACTGCCCGCATGCAGTGCCGAATACACGACAGACCCGCGACCAATTGATACGACAGGCGTCCCCGCAGAGCAGATGACATCTTCACCGAGATGTTCACCCCAATCCACACCTCCAAAAATCCCATACACACCAAAACCCAACCCATTCACACGGTATTCATCGACTGGGTAACACAATTGTCGTGCATAAGGATACGCCATATTACCATTTGATCTGAAATTCCAATTCCTCTCCGTCTTTTCCTCTTTCGTGTTCAATGTTGATCACCGCATCTTTGGGAATGCGTAATTTTTCTCCCGCAACGTGGATCACGAATTTTTCATCTTTTTCCAACACGTCTGCCAAACGTCGCAACTTTTTGATAAACTCTTTTTTCGTATAGACTTTTTCAATATCTCTGTTTTTTGATCTTTGCATACGTGAAAAATTTATTTATTAACTTCTCCATATAATATTTCTTTGGATCTTTCTTCTGTTTTTAAAAACTCATCACCCAACTTTTTTAATTCATTATTTGTTACATTGCCAAAAAGTTTTTCTATCAAACGCTGCCCACTCTCCGGGAGTCTTTCTTGCGCTTTTTTCATGAGTTCCTCCCCATCGATATCTTTTTCTAAAGATAAAATGTTATTCACCCACCGTGCCGCACCTGCTTGGCGGATTATTGTTTGTAAATCCGGCAAGTCATATTCTCTGAGCTTTGCATTTTTTACCGCAGAAAAAACCTCTGCACTCCTTTTTGAAAAATCCCCTTGCATCCCATGAGCATCTTGTTCACTTGGCAAACTCAAATATCGCTTATGAGATCCCTTAAATAAAGAATCATCCCTGCACATCGAACGTCTTTTTTGCAACGTGAACCATGCAATATCATTTGCGATCTTTTCCTTTATCTCCTCGCTTTCCATATCTCTGACAGTGGCACACTGAAAGGCGTGTGCGATCTCATGTGCAATTGCATCTAAAAAATCCTTGAGATTCTCATTATGCTCAAGCTTGCCTCTACCAATACCGATTGTGCCAAGTAAATCGCCAAAGCCTTCATAATAGATTGCGTCAGCGGTAATTGTTCTTCCCGCATCAAATACGGTTATCTTTGGGATCTTATAACTGGCGCATAATTGATTTGCCCATTCCTGGCACATCTCCAACCGCCCACTTGTATCTCTGCCAATCCATTTTTTATTCAGATCCAAAAGACTTTCTTCAATTGCATGTAATGCTTCATTCGTACAAATTTTGTGAATATCCTGCAATTCTTTGCTTGGTGTATACAGTTCATAAATTCTTGATTCTGCTTCAAGCATTTCTTCCGGCATGTGGATACGTGCTCCATTTTTTTCAAAAACATGCCAACGCAAATCACTTATCAAATCTCTCTTCTCTTCGTCAGACAGAGATTTCAGATGCTCCTCAGGAAAGGACAAGATCTCTCTCGCCTTTTCTTGATTTTTTGTATTTATTATTTCTTTCTCATGATCAACAAGGCTTTTCTGGTCATTGCTGTGCAAAGTTTCAAATTCATTCATAAATATCATTAGCTATTGCATCATCGTCAACAATTCTTCCAATCCTGTCGTAAATGTCACAAATCCACTCACTTGATTGATGTGTCCGACGTCATTGAGTACGATCAATTTTCCTCCCAATTTTTCTTCCAAAACCTTCCCCTCTGCAAGCGGTACATAGGGATCATTGTCAGAATTGATAAAGACTTTTTGCATCACAGACCGCGCAACTTTATCATAATCCAAGGGCGAAGTAAAAAAACTCTCCAAATACGGGATACCGATCGAATGTGAAAATCCCGAAACTAAAAGCATACCTCCGATCTTTTCATTTTCTGCCAGAGATTCCACATACCGCATGATCGCCATACACCCCAGACTATGTCCGACCAAAAAAATCTCTTCGTTTGGCGTGCCGATCTTTGTGTGCAAATATTTCACCCACTCATCCATTTGAGGAAAATCTGCGATTGGCATCTGCAATACTTCTGCAGAAATATTTTTCGCGCTGAGCTCGTCTTTCATCCACGGAAGCCAATCTGATTGCGCAGAACCACTCCACCCATGGACAATAAATACCTTTTTCATATATTTTATCAAAAAATGACTTACTGCCTATATTTTACTCCACTCACTGTAAAATCCAAAATTCATATGTGAATTCGCTTTCTTGACAAAATATATTTTTTGATGCTAATATTGACAGTTGTTTTTTACATCAAAAAGAGCTCGTACCTAAAAAATCTGATTTTCCCACAAAGGAGACTCCCCATGGCAAACGAAATTTACAAAGTGGATATTTTTGCAGTTGATCGTGCAATGCTAGGCGACTCAAAAACGATCACGATCCATCGAAACAATGGCATTCCATTGAAAATTCCTCTCTCTCGCATTACATGGTCAATCGTGCCGGATGATATGGGAGAAATCGATTTTTGTATTACCCCAGTCATTGACGATGATCTGCAAATGACCTATGAGATCGCCGGATACAAAAAGTACATGGAGGAATTTGCCGAAGCAATAGGTCTCCGCACCGGCATTTTTAAAAAAGACTAACAGTTACCCACCTCCTGATTCAAAAACTCTGCATTAGCGCACTATTGCAGAGTTTTTATTTTGAAAAATTTAATGCACCACATTTACAACAATTTCCTTCTTGCCCAGACTTTCTCCACATAGATCTTGCGCCACCATACACGTCCGGACAAAAAACCGCCAACTGCGCCCAATAGCAAAAGCACCCAGTAAAAGATTGGACCTATATGATCACCCCCCGGAGAATTCAATTGACTGAACTCGACCAAAGCGCACGCGACAATGCCGACAAGCGCGCCCAAGATCGTGGCCGCAATCAGATACACGATCTTTTTGGTGACTGTTGGTTCTCCCGGGGCAACAAATTGTACGACACGATCTGCAATGATTCTCATATGTTTTTTTATTTTAAATTTATCATCTCTTCGTATACTATCATAGCAAATACTTTCAAAAAGTCCCAGAGTAAAAAATATCCGGCACATGCCTTTTTGCAAAAATATAAAAAGAGCTGGTTAGGCTCTTTTGATTCATATTTTATAACCTTTTTATTGTAGTATTAATTTATAATACCGAAACTTATTGATTGTGAGGATGTTATTATGATCCCGCACATGTCGACCGACATCACTATAAAAAATCACTAAACGTTCGCGATCCTTTTTGACGTACTCGATGATCTTTTCTGTCTCGAAAATTTCATGGATAAAGCCGTTTCCTTTTGCACATTCCAATCGTCGCTTGTATGACTGCGCATTTCTATCTGACAGATCCCCACCATCAACGATATACAGGTCATAACCGGAGAAATTATCTCGGAAATTATCAACGATGTATTCCAGACGATTTTTGGGAAGCCTGTACAAAAATCTGTTTCCCTTTTTGTTCTTCATCTGCACCTGCTGAATGAGGATCCGCCGGTCATTCATGATTGAGAAGCCGATTGTCATAACATGCGTACCTTTATAGTGCACGAGAAAACCAAATATCCCATCCAAGAATGTGCGACTGTGTTTGGAATAACCATATTCATTATAGCCTGTAGTAAAATCAAGTCTTACAGAAAAATCCTTTGGTAGACCACGAAAAACAAATTCCGTCAGATGATCATATGCATCGACCACTTCATTCCAAACATTACGACCACCACCATACAACCACATGGAACTCTGGATCTTCCGCACAAGATTATACCGATCATCACATTTAAAAAGATCCTCGACAGTAGTATGCATGTATCCAGATGAATATTCGATCTTGCACAACTCATCAAATGTAAAATGCTCAAATACCTCAAGCGGTAATTGATAAAAATTGCGCCAGAATTGAAAATCCTCGGGATCGCACAGATGATCAGCGATCAATTCTCGCTTACCTGCCAATTTTTTGGAAATATTGCGCAATGCGTAGATCGGTTCTTTCCACCGCGGACTCACCTTGCGCAAACAACCTTTTACCTGTCCCAATTCAATGCCCACCATGAAAATCACCTCCTTTGTATATTTTGACACATCTCTTTTATTTTTAAATAACAACCGGTCATTCTAAACCATACAAAACAATTTGTCAACGGTCGTTGCGTGCTTTTTTGTATATAGATGTACACGACAGTACAACAGTGATATAATTTCTTGGTTATGAACACAATTCAAGAAAATAAAAATCCCACACAAGAGGACTCAACATTGGAAAGTCTTGCATTCAAAGCCACACGACACATCGGGTCAACGACATCACTGATCATCCACTCGATTTTTTTCGTGGGAATTTTTGCGTTGCAGTGGCTCAATTTTACTTTTGATCAGATCATGCTCATCCTCACAACCGTTGTATCTTTAGAAGCGATCTATCTCGCCATATTCATCCAGATGACCGTCAACCGCCACGCAAGCGAACTCGCTGATATCAGTGAAGATGTGGAGGATATTAGCGAGGATGTGGAAGAGATTTCCAAAGATATTGATGATATCCAGGAAGATGTGGAGGATATTAGCGAGGATGTGGAAGAGATTGGCGAAGAAATGGAAAAGGATGATGAAAAAGATGATGCAAAACACAACAGCAGTCAACAACGGATCAATCACATCGAAAGCATCCTCAAAGAACTCCTCGCCGAGGTTCGTGAGCTAAAGGATAAGAAATAAAATAAAAAACGACGATGCAACTGACACCGTCGTTAAAATTCTTCTGTGGATTATCTTGATTTAGAGATCCGATTTAAACTGCAAGAGCATTTCCAATAAACTGCGCTCTTTTAGGAGAATCTCAATAAAAAAGATCTCCGGTAAAGATGTGTACGGACTTTCTACTCCCACTTCATGAAATATGAATGAGGTATTTGTTGAAAGCAAAGCCTCTTGCACCAGTGTATTTTGCCGGATCTTCTCATGAATGAATGTGACAATGAGCATACGGTGTTCAATTGAGTTATAGATGATCTGCTCATCTCCCCAATAAACAAAACGCTTTTCCCCTTTTTGAATGGAATGCGTGATTTCCCTTCCAGCTCTCAGTGCATCCATCCCATCCATCGCAAATATTTCTTCTCGCTCGGCAATATCCGCAAATTTAATGCCCTGCAATGGACTCTCAACGGATGGAAAAATGTGTGACCCAATTGCAAATGGTGTTGTGGCAGGATTTGACAAGATTTGCCCTCTCCAATCCTCCGAGCGATATCGGATGTTCAAACTGTCCTTGTTTTTTTGAACCATAAGATCACCTATTCCTTGTTTTATGATATATTTTGTTAAAATAACGGTAAAAATCAGCATATAGTATTTTGTATACCATGTCAATCAACACGACCATTGTGATCACAATAGCATGAATTTTAGTCAAAAATTTATCTTTTTTGCACCCCGCGCACAAAGACTTCCGACAGAGCAGAAATTCTCACGAAAAAAGATCACTCTCATTGTGAGGATGACCTTTTCTTTTTTTGAAAACTTTTCTGTGATGACCTATTTTGTGCTGATGCCAAAAAATTTGTACAGCATGCAATAGCCAGTCGCTGCGGTCAGAAGCAACATTACGCCAATAATATACCCGACAACCTGCCCCCAGCCAGCAAATGCGCTGTACGCAAAATACATCACCACCAAACCCGCGATCGCGCGAAAAACACGATCCATTGTGCCCTCGTTGACCTGCATATGATTATAAATTAACAAATTATCTTTGTATTGTAGTACCTCCACAATCCCCCCTTTATTTCACCCATTCGTCATTGCGATGAACAGAGAGAAGACTCTTGCCCTTTTATCTCTTTGACAGACCACATATAAACTGCTATGCTAACGCGTTACCAAAAAAGTCATTTAACAATCACACAAACACATTCCCGTATAGGAGGACTCAGAGATGCCCGCGTACGAACCGACCGGACCGTATATCTTACAGAGCGGTCCAAAAAAAGGCCTGAGCATTGAGCAACTCATGTTCAGTAATTACGAATGGCTCGTCTTCATGAAAAATTTTCTCAATGAAAAAAGCCCCGACGCCAAAAACCAGTTACACAAACACATTGAGTGGGTACTTGGTCAAGGAAGTCGCCGCTCGCCCACGATGATTTGCCCCCAATGTGGCAAAAGACCGGTATCCTATTTTTCCTATCTCGGATCCGAACAATTTGGCTATTCGATGGGCGCTACATACACATGCTGTAATGATGAGGACTGCATACACCGATTGAGTACCCGGGGCATTGAAAAAAAACCGGCTTTTTTATCGATCGACCACTCATCGATCATACATTTCAAATCAAAGCGTGATCAAAAGAAAGTCGTAGACATTCTCAAAAAATGTTATGAGTTGCCCAAACGGCTGACTAAAGAGACATTGTTCGCGTTCTTTAACAAGTAACGCAAAACAAAAAGAGCCTGTATCATTCAGACTCTTTTTTCTTTTTCTCCTATTTATTCATCTCAATCACATCGAAAGCATCCTCAAAGAACTCGTCGTCGAGGTCCGCGAGCTAAAGGATAAGAAATGAAAAAATCGGTCTTTCTCTCCACAAAGAGAAAGACCGATTGCACGTGATTACGTACTGACAATATTTATTGCTTGCACATTTCCCACACATCTGGATATTGTTGCATCGTCTGAGCCGTAGCGAGATTCCACGAATCAGTATTACACTGTATTTCTCGATCATCTTTATGCAAAGATTCGAGATAGTTGCGATACAGCTCATAGAATTGTCGCTCTCGGATCGATCCGGGATTAAACCGATGGACTGCGTCAGGATGACTATTCATCAAACCGGCAAAATTACTCGTGGCGACGTTTATCAATTCCTGTTGCACAATGACTTTGGGATTCTCAGCAATTTTGAGCGCATATTCATACCTTTCCGTCGTCAATGGCATTTTCCCCAGTGTGGAAACCTGCTCATCATACACCGCCTGCTGTGTTGGGATCGTGGTCCAAAATGGAGTAATGTAAAATCCACGAATAGGAAACATCGCCAAGAAAATCAAACCTGCGCCACAAAATACACCACAAAAAGGAACAATGAAACCAATGAACTCAAGGTTGTTTAACTTTCTCACAACAAACATGCAACAAGAAAGAACGGCAAAAAAGTACATCAGCATAAAATATGACGACGGAGAAACACCTGCATACATGGACGGTACATGTCTGACCCTAAAAATACACATGACCGCAATAAGATTAACAATCCAAAGAAGCAGCAGCATAGCACCTATTTTGCTATATAACGGCTTCGCAAGCCTAAAACTCCTTTCCTTCTTATCGAGATATATCCCATCTTTGAGTATAATACTCTTGCACTTTTTACACTTGTCCTCATTCCATTCCAAGTCTATCGACTTGATGTGTTTACCACATCTAGGACAACGGCGAAAATCATGCATTGCCTCAGAATTTCCTTCTGCTTTTACCAAGTATTCTTTGGCAAAGCAACGTCTCCACAGATCAACAACATAGTTTTTCAACGAACTGACAAGCTGTGCCATAATAGCACCTCCTCTGATAGAAAATTACGCTTTTTTAGATCATGCGATTGTCATGCCGGTGTACTTATGCATCGAGATGCAATTCCACTCTGGCGATGTATATCGTCACGTCTTTCGCGTATTTTATCGTTCCGACCTATTCGGACCGACATGAAAGTTTAATACAGAACTGATTGTATGTCAAGGATGGTTTTTTGGGTAATATAAAGCAAATGGATCACTTATTTGAAATGGATCACCGTGATCTCCGGACGTCCTGATGTGCGCATTGCCGGACCCCATGTGCCGACACCCCGCGATGTATAGATCGAGAAATCTCCCTCACGCGTCAGTCCATTCGCATAGCGACCATAGATCGCACGCGTGATCAGTTGAAATGGAAATAATTGCCCGCGGTGCGTGTGCCCCGCCAATTGCACATCAAAACCCAGATCCTTGGCAGTACGTGCACTAGAGGGATCATGATACAGGAGGATGTTTGGTTTGTTGAGGTCGAGATCCTGCATATTGTGGATTGTTTCTGCGATGTCTTTTTTCTCGCCACGCTCGGGATAACTCACGCCGACGATCTGCATTCCATCCACAGATACCACAGCATCATCCAAAGTTTGGATCGCTGTTTGTGCAAGCGTATCGGTCACCATATCCAGACCGAGATATGTCTCATGATTACCCGTAATAAAATATACACCCTGCGGTGCTGTCATATGTCGCAACGGATCGATGAGTTCTGCCAGCGCGCCATCCATCCCGTCAAAGAGATCCCCCGTGATAAACACCACGTCAGGATGTTCCTTATTGACCGCAGTCACTACCTGCGTCAAAAAACGCGCGCCATATGTGTGACCGAGGTGCACATCTGATAATTGCACGACCGTTTTGTCTTTCCATGTCTCAGGCAGATCTTTGACCTCTAGTGTGATGTGTGTGACTGTGGGATGAAATGCGCACCATATACCATACCCGGAGTACACGAGAGCGACAATGAGAAAAGAGGTTGCCACAAATTTTTCATTCATGCCACATGCAAACATGTGACAGATCAGAACAATACCCCACACGATGATACACACTATGATCACATTCCACCCGATGGCAAGCAGTAATCCCGAGATCCCATAAAAAGCTCTCGTAAAAATATTCTCCGCATAGTGCGCGAGGATCGATGCAATGATAAAGCTCACACCACACACAAACAATCCCACCACCAACCACATTTTGTATTGCGGATCACTGATGCTAAAAAATCTGACCAAAGAAATATAAATAAAATAGTTCCCGCCAAAAAGGATCGCGATAAAAATGACCAAAAATATCATGAAGCCCCACACCATATGCATGAATAATTAATCGTTAAACTCATCTCACACAATTGTACGCTATTGGAATCATTTTGACTACGCGTGGTCCGTTATGTTTTTGCTTGCACTGCTGCGACATAATTACAATAATCACAATTTTCCGCTGCCGGAGGAATGTCATCACGCATGAGACACGCGTGCGCATCAGTGATGGTCTGCTCCACCCAGCTCGCATCACCAACATAGGGGATGACTTTGACATCAAATTCCAATTTACTGTCAAAAGCCTCTTTGTCAGTGTCTCCATTACAATAGACAAAATACCCCGTGTTTGAGACGGTAAAACCGTTTTTGCGAAAAAGCCATTGATAGATTTCCATCTGCCGTTTGTAACCGATCTGCCACTCCGCATCCAGACTAACTTCCCCGCTTTTTGACGTTGCCTTATAATCCACGATGATCAATTCTCCTTGCGGATTGACCCACACATCATCCACTCCGCCAGTGACGAGTATATTGGTTTTTTCATGCAGATACTGTATACCCCGTCGCAATGAATCCCGCCACTCATCCATCCGCTTATCATCAAACGGCACAGCATCGATACCATATTCTTGCATCAAGGGATGCGCTGTTTGACCGACTCTATGGATATCAAATTCTTTTTTGAGCAAAGCATCCACTGCCGAGTTGAGATTGAACGGAAATCCCGGCGGACGCCCCACACCGAGCCTCCGGTCCAAATAAAAACATCGTGGACAATTCAAAAACAGATCAATCTTTGACCGCGATAGCTTAAATGCGTTCTCAGATGCAGGATCAAAAATATTGCGCGTTCTTATAGCCTTATAATATTCAGACATATGTTTAATTTTACGATGTAGTTAATTAAGCCGATCCGTAACATAATTATACGACCGTATAATTATGTGACACGGTATTGTTGCCTGTTGTATCAATTGATCAATTCTTTAAAAAATTGAGTTGTGTTTTGTCCCATATTTTTATAATTAAGTTATTTGCAAAGTGGTACATAATCGCACGGCCGTGGGATTATGTTACGGGGTTTTTAGCATTTGCAGTTTGGATAAATTGCAAAATATGTAATGGGATAGGAATGTAATGTTATGCATCTTTACGATCCTTCCAAAATTTATGTTTTTTATTCTGCTCATTGACCAATTTTTTCAGCTTGTTCCAATTTTGTTTTTTATTTCCTTCATCCATCATCTTATTGATATCTTTTCCGTTTAACCCGGCATACAATGCCGCGATCTCATAACGCACACCTTGATTATCATTTGGATTCATTTTTAGCAAAAGTCGATATAATTCAATCGCCTTTTCATTATCTCCTTGATCCCAATAATCATCGCCCATGTATTGTATTGCACGCATGTACGCTCGATTATCCATGTCGCCCCACTCCATGGATTTCGGCCATTTTGGAAATTTTTTGACCGTTTTTCTAAAAGCGATTCTCGTCACTTCTTCACGCCTTTTGTCATCACCAAGCACGCCATACACACTGATCAAACCAATATACGTTTGCACATAATCATCATCCGCAATTAATGCAGATTGCAGTATTTTTAACGCTTTCTTTGCACCTCTCTTACCTTCATCCAAGAGATCCATTGCATCATAATAATTATTATTAAGTTCTTCATAATCTATATTTTTGTTGTTCATATATAGTTTATAAATTATTATCATTTTTCCAACTACACCCATAGTTAGAAAAACCCACTTTTAAAAATGTAACATAATTATACGGCCGTATGATTATGTGACTTTTCTTTTAAAGAAATGTTTTTTAAGTTCTGATGCATTATCGATGGTTGATGCTGTAATTATACGCACATATTTATCTGCATTGTATAGACGAACGAGATCCAATATCGTTTTTTCGCACGGATATGGTGATACAAAGACGCTTTGTTGCAATTGTTTGAATTCCAACACATAAAGATGTTTGCGCAAAATATCACGAAAGACACGATCATCCTCCGGTATATCAAAGATCACAATGCGCCACTTCTTATCCCATTTTTTAGGTTTGACAAATGTTGCAATCGATCCAAATAAGTCCAACTGGTGCGCAATCCTTTTTCCTTGCGCAGTCAAAACCAGCATAAAAGATCCATCTGGCATCTTGCGTTCTTTGATAAGCTTTTCTTGTGAAAGTCGTTTGAGCGATCGCGCAAAACTGCGACGATTAATTTTTTGCCAATCTTTGTGCATAACGGAAAGCGTAGCAAAATACTGACCTGGGGAATGGGATAATCCCAGTGCGACACCGCCAAACAACAAAACGAGAATCTTTTTTTGTAACTTCCCTATTTTATACATAGCGCACTAATGGTAACATAATCCCACGGCCGTGGGAATATGTTACTTTTTTACACGTTTGAAATTTGGAGAATTGTGGTGTATTTCATCCTATATTTTTGCATTGATCATTTATCCCGATAATTTTAACGCAATGAAAGATACCAAACCACATCTATCATTTATTCTTTCAAAAATTGAATTGTTTTTTGCCCCGTGTTTTATTTTTTAATGACTTTAGCTATGTGGTACATAATTATACGGCCGTGGGAATATGTGACCTTTGATGCGTCGATTGATATCATTTGTCAGACCAATCTTCACATACCCCGGCATCGCCTCGTTGATCAAAATATAGATAATTTCATTTATAGTTTATTTTTTAGGTTTTAATAACAATAGTAATTCTTCTGATTTCACTCGTGATGCTTTGATTTTATTATTTTTTAGTTTATTGTTTCCTCCTAGAGTACTAAATTTACCAACAATGACATCATGAGAATGTTGTCTACTGGACTTATCAATGTCAAAATATTTTCTTGATATCTCCTTAACTAGTTCACCAGAAAGTCCATTGCTACATTTTCCTTTTGGAAACGTGAAAATTACTGACACTTTTTTTTGTGCAAGCACACATAAAAGATCATTAAGTGCTTTTTTTGACTGACTTAAATTACTAAAATGTGACTGTGGTCTCTCCGTAATGTCTGGGTAGCGTCCTACGCCGGATACTGGTCCACATGTGCCTCGTGCGATTGTTTCTAATACGTGATAAAACCTACTATAATGCACACCGGAATATGGCGGATCAATAAAGACAAGATCGCCCTCTTTAACTTTTGTTTTGATAAAATGGATTGCATCATCCACATATGTCTTTCCTTTTACTTTTGCGTGTTTTTCAGAAATTTCCTTAAGGGTAGTCTTGCATACATGTATGATATCTCTATGCCATGCGTCATAGAGAAACTTTCCAGCAGTTTCTGTTGGTTGAAAAGGTTGAGCTGTGTGCCCCGGAGCTGCTATCGTTCGACTTACAGCATCAATAAGCGCTGCAAGACATGCTGTTTTTTCTGTACTGTTTTTTGGTAAATATTTTATAAGATAATCAATCGTCAACGCTTGTAATGGACTGAAATAGTGACCGCCATATGCATTCCAGATTGGACCAATACTTGATTTTTTTTCACATAGTTTTCGTGATTTTTGAACTGTTTTTCTAAGTACACTGATTTTACAATCCTGCAACTTCACTGCTTCATTAAAAAATGTGGAGGATTTTATCTTTGCATTTGCTTCTTCAATCCATTTATTTTCCAGTGACACAGGATTTAACTTTTTGTCTCGCTCAATAATAGAACCAGACAAAATCTTACCATACATTTGCAAATCAGAAGCTAAAACAGGCACATTGAAACTTTGTGCAACATGATGCACAACCGATCCAGCACCACAAAAAGGATCCACAAATCTTTTTGCAGTTGGCACGGTTTTTTTTATTAGTTCACCCAATCCATTATTTAGCATGAACCGCTTTGAGCCCATGTATTTCATATTTTTGTTTTTTAACTTCCTATAGTCCAGATTTTTCTTTCAGTTCCCTGTACAGAGCTGATGGACCAGTGCCACCCGGAGCATATCTGTCCCTATTAAAATCATCATCTTGCAAATCTATCCGATTAAATATTTCCAAAAACTCCTCCTTTGTGACAATATCGCCAACTTTATCAAAACTGAGATAGGCATCTTTTAAAAATCGCATCAAGGCAATAAACCCCGTTGATTTGTTTAATATCATATTTTGTTGAACATCGTTCCATGCAGTTGGCCACTTTTGTTGCACTGCAAAAAAATAATTCCACAATATTTGAGCAATATTTGCATCTTCTTCTTCAATAAACATATTTCTCAAAAAAAGTTTTTTTTCATCATCACCATTAACTTTATTTGGTATTGAATCTCTTTTATAAATATCCCTATCTTTCATTGCACAAATATTATTTCCTGAGATATACCGAATCAACGAATCAACAAATGTTGCTTGGGTTATTGTCTCAAATCTATCCGTAGCTACACCAAGGATTTTAATTTTACCAAAAAATGGACTACCCTCCTTCTGATCTAGTGCTCTAGCAATATTATGAGCAGTTTTTTGTGGACTTCTAGTTTTTGTATACTCAAATAAATCTGCAACAAGTGATTTATTTACCTTTGTGTGGCTTTTATTTATTGTAGCAAAGATAATTGCTTGGTCTTCAATATCCATATCAACAAATATCGTCACATTTAGAGTGAAATCTTCATTGTTCAAATCAAGTCCACCCTCTCTCAAACCAGCTAGTCTATGTTGACCATCTAGTATTTTTGCTACATTATTATTTCTGCGAATCATTAACTTTCCACTACTTTCATCATAATTAATGTTGCAAATTGCAGAATCGCCAACATTTTCAAACTGACTAATTTCTACAATGATACCAGTTGGAAATGTTGCATCTACAAGCTGAACATAGCTCGCTATTTCCTTCACTCTATTTTTTGATAATAATCTTTGAATTCCAATATATTTTTCTAGTTCAGTCGAGTTTGTTTCCAAATGTCTTATATCTGCATAAGATATTTCCAGTAAATCTTTATAACCAATTGATGCAACATAAAAAACTCCAACGGGTTGTTTCACCTGAATGCAACTAACTTCAATATAATTTTCATTATTATTTAAAGTATTCATGATAATTGATTCATAATATCTCTTTGACTCTCCTTATTTTCTTGATCAGGATCAAGATTTTGGGATTGACGATAGTGTGCATAATATATCGTACCAAGAGCATAAAGAACAAATATCCCCGATATTAATCCTATATATTGTGTTTTAGTTGGAACAACTGTAGTGGCCATATAGCCTACAGCAGAAAATATAATTACAACCCAGGAAATCATATATAAGATTTCTGACAAATTTACTGGTTTTTTTGAATAACCTCTCATCATGTGAATAGCAGAGCCTAATAATGCTGCGCTATATATAAAAAATTCTCCATTTTTCCAGAGTTGATTTATGCTAAAATTATCATCGGTTATGAGTACGTAAAAAAAAGTGAGCCAAATTGGTAAAAATGAAAAAAATATTGTTACAAAAATGAAAAACACCGACTCCTTATGATCGTCCCAAGCCTGTGTTTCTTTAATTATCTTAAATATATTCATAATAATTAATTTGCTATTGTAGCATTCAATATTCAAATATGCAAATGACGATTAATATTCACTTTATTCACTCCACAATTTAGCGATCACATCTTTTGTTTTTTGTTCGTATATGTCGATGAGTTTTTTTGCTGATTCAACCAAAACACGTTCTGCTTCAATTTTTTCTACAATTAGTTTTTGATTTATTTTTGATGGCAAAGAAATTTTGATGGATCTAATAATTGGCATATTCAAACCACCTCTTTGATTTTCTCCGTTAATGTTTCTTATTTCTTGATATTTTTCTTTCAAAGAATATAATAAAAATTCTGAGATCAATTTATTTTCATCTGGATTTATAGAAACCAACGATTGATTACAAGCAGCTTCAGTTCTAAGAATGGCAATGGTCCCACGTGTCTTTCCTTGACCATTCAATGCTATCAAAACAGAGTTTTTTGGCAATAATCTAGCATTTGAATTATCTAATCCAAGCTGTGTAATCCTACCTTCACAATCATAAATTTCCCCTCTATGGATATCACCAGAAACAAGCCACTTAATATCCCCATTATAATATTCTTTAATTGTGGATCGTGGAGTGCCTCCTGTCATGAGCGTAGAAACATCTCCAATCTTTACCTTTTTCCACTCTGGGTCAATTTCAATTTTTGGCTTCCAATTTTCTGTGATTTGTTTTGCGCCGGTGATGATTTTTTGATAGCCATCCAATTCTGCTACGATTTTTTCTTGGATTTCGAGAGGTGGAAGTGGAATTTTTGTTGATTTTAATTTTCCAAAATGTCTTTTGTACCCGTCAGATTCTATTGGATTTACTATTAAATAATAATACAAAAATTTTGGAAGCAATTTGTCATTTGTCTGCAAAATTTTAATACCATCTGCACCTTGAATAAAATTATTTTCAATATATTTAATTGCGCAGGTATGATCACCAAAAACAATCACTGGGTTTTGTACTGATATTATGGCATCTACATCATCGCTCCAACCAGATATATTATCTTGAGATTGATCAATGACAGGATATCGACCATCACTTTTTATATCTTCTTTTTTTAATTTTTTTGGTGGAACAATCGTAAGTATTAAGTCTTCAATTTTTATCATTGGCCATTTTACATTTGTATAATCTACAGATTCAAAATAGCGATCGCCACTCAAATTATAATCTCCACTCTCCACAATTTTAGATTTTTTAACGGCTGTTGCTATAGATTCCGGATCAAGTCCGGAATGACATGATGAAGGCATCGTTTGATTTTCTTTCCATGCATTTAAAATTTCCACTGCACATGACAAATCATTTTTATCACTTGGTCTGCGCTGTGCGCCGAGATCAAAACCATCATTGGCGATTTTGACAAAAAGAATTTCGTCATTCGTTTCCTTTTTGGTCTTGTCAAAAAAGAGGATTGACGTCTTCACACCTGCATACGGATTAAAAACGCCACTCGGCAAACTTACCACAGCCCAAAGCCCTGCATCTTCTACAAGCTTCTCACGAATCGCTTTATGCGCACGAGCTGCCTGAAAAATCACGCCCTCTGGTACAATCACGCCACATCGCCCACGATCAGTCAGATGACGAATCATATAATTGAGAAAAAGCACTTCAGTCGCTCCTGTGTCCATCTGCAATTCTTCTGCCACTGCCGCACGATCGATCTTGCCCGCGAATGGTGGATTTGCCAATATGATATCCCATTTTGTCGTTTCCCCTTGCGTATCCACAAGTGAATTGCGTCGCTTAATCGTCGCATGTGGCAATTTATGAAAGTATAAATTCATGAGACCGAATTTGATCATATCCGGATCACTGTCAAACCCCGTGAATGCTTGATTTTCCAAAAATTTCTGTTGTTTTCCTGTGAGGATATCCATCGGAAATTTTCCCGCTTTTTTAAAATCATCAGTTGTGTACTTCTGTTTCAAATGATCCAATGCCGCAACAAGAAATCCGCCCGTACCACAGGCCGGATCACAAATACTTTCTTCTGCCTTTGGATCGATGACGTCTACAATAAATTTGATAATATGTCTTGGTGTGCGGAACTGTCCTCCTGTGCCCGCTGATGCGATACTGGAAAGCAAATATTCATAAAGATCGCCAAAAAGATCCGATCGTGTTGTTTTTTCTTCAGATTCTAGATCTGCCATCAATTCTTCGATTTTATGCACGACTGTACGCAGTGCCGGTCTGGCAAAAAGTTTCACATGTGCTTTGTTGTAAAGCATCTTCACTGTTGGATTCGTTGTTTTTTCTGCAATTTTTTCAAAGGCATCTCCCAAGTGTCCGAAAAGAGCATCTGCATTGAGACTGAGAATATTATCCCACTGATAAATTGCCAGCTCCCCACTTAAAACCGGTTTATATTTTTTGTCCAACAGTTTTTGCTCTTGATCATGCTTGTGTAGTTCGCGTAAAAAAATAATATAAATCATGAGTTCAATCACCGCCGTATGATTGGTAAGACCGCCAGCCCAAATGACATCCATAATGCTATTGATCTTGCTACGAAATTCTTGTAATGACATTTTTTATATTTTTAATATTTTACTTGTGGCAATATCTTCCGCCATTTCGATCAGTTCTTCCTCTTTAAATCGTTCTAACCATTCACCCGGTCTATACACGTTAAATGGTGGCTCTGATAAAAATGACACATTTCTCTCCTGTGCAGATCGCACCACTTTCTCACGCAATTCATCGTTGGTCGTCATCTTGGCAAAAATCAGTCGTGACATCAATGTGCGCTCTTGATCCGCACCTGGCTCTATACCGTATTTTTGTACCATATCCTCCATCCATTGATCTCTCTGCGAATCACGCGTTGGAAGCTCTTCCTTGCCCAGTGCACTGAGTACAAAATTACGAATGGATACAATTACACCAAAACCTTCTTGCAATTTATCTTCTGAAAAATATTCTTTTGGTTTGTTAAATACGTGTTCATCCAAAAATAGACTCAACTCTGCCTCACGCTCTTCATCTTCTGCCATCTTGAGAACTTCCCCATTTTCTGCGACAATTTCTTGAATTGCTTTGGTCCATGCGGATTGATACATGTTTTTGTCCACTGCATCACCATCGGGACCAACCGTCATTTTATCCCTGGTAAGCACAGCATCATCATCGTTGCTCACAATTGGTGTAAATGGCGACGGCGTTTCAGTTCCACCATCGCCAATAACTCCCTCACCTCTGCCACCTGTCACCGTAGCCCCCTTTAATATTAATGGGGTTTTGAGTGGCGCTTCCCAATCATATTTTTCTTCAAAGTATTCCACAACACCGCAAAAATCAAAAATCGTAAAAAACTCTTTTTTAAAATCTTTACCATCATGGTGAAACGTGTACAAACGTGTGCCGCGTCCCTTAATTTGCTGATATGAGGTTGTTTCAAAAATCGGTCGTGCAAGTACGATATTGAGAACTTCCGGACAGTCAAAACCTGTGGTGAGCATATCTACTGATACCGCAACACGCATACGTTGATTTTCTGGATCCTTGAATTCTTTGGCGATTTGTTGTGCATTCATCACACTACTCGTAATTGTTTTGGCAAATTGTCCACCATATGCCGGCATCATCTCATTGAGAATTTTTTCCAACTTCAGTGCATGCCGCTGTGATACCGCAAAAATAATCGACTTGCCAATTTCTCCATCAGGTGCTTTATTGGCATTATCGAGAAATTCCTGCATCATCGTGCGGTTCGTTTTTTCCAAATAGACCTTCTTTTCCAAATCTCGAATTGTAAAGGATTCGCCCTTTGCCTCGGATACTTCCAAACCCTCTGGACTAAGTGCCTTTTGCGTAAGCACCGTGTTCATTTTGTGAAATCGTGGACCGACAAGAAATGGCCCCTGTGAATCGCCAATGCCATCTTGAATAGTATAACGATATGTTGCCACACCATCCGCACATCCAAAAAACTTATATGTATCTCTCTGAAGACGTTTTTCAAATGCACGCGGATCATCTATTTGTAATTGTGATTCATCAATATTTTTGAGAAAGTCTTTCGGTGTGGCAGTGAGACCAACTTTTGTCGCTCCGTAAAAACGATCTGTTGCAGCACGTGCTTGTGCAGAATATATACTGCGGTGTGCCTCATCATGAATAATTAAATCAAAATACCCCGGTGAAAAATAATCTTCGCCATTCTTAATCATGCTTTGAATTGTTGCCACCACAACATTTGCGCCAACAATATTATTGCGTGCACTTCCCCAAAATGTGGCAATGGATGATAAATCACCTAAAATTGGTTCGAATGCCCCCTTGGTTTGTGTAGCAAGTGTAATACGGTCTACAAGAAAGAGAACATTTTGCGCCTGGTGTGTTTCTAAAAATTTGCGAATAAGCGCAGCCGCAAGTCCAGTCTTACCCGTCCCCGTTGCCATCTCCAAAAGAAATGCTCTTTTGCCGGCATCATATCCTTCGGCAATTGTATTGATTGCTTCTACTTGATAATGGCGCAATGAAAAATTACTCGGATCAACTCTTTGTAAATAGTCTGGTGTGATCGGATTGCGCGTAAGTGGCACTACATTACCCATCGTATCAGCATTTCTTTTGCGCTCAAGATCCCGTTGTGTATAAAATTCATTTACTTGAATCGCATCTCCTTTGGTAATATCCCAAAAATAAATAACGTGATCATTTGCCAAATAAATATATTGGATTTTTCCTTTATACTGAGCATCCACATAATTTAACGCCTGTTGTTTGGCGCTATACGGATCAATTTCTGGTGCCTTTGCTTCAATAAGCGCTAATGGTTGTCCAGATGAGTTTTTCAAAATATAATCCGATCGTCCTGCAACGCCATGATCTTCAAAAATAACTTGTTGAAAACTTTCAATATCCCATTTGGCATCCCGCAATTTTCTATCAATAACAACACGTGAAAAAGCTTCACTCATAGATATAACATCATAATATAACTCTTTCATTCTACCCCCTATCCCACCAAAAATCAAAAAAATGGCTTTTTTATGGTGTTTTTTTTGGTGTTGCTATTTATTTCATTTTATCATGATGCTCTTTTGATAACATATACCAGATTGCTACACCCAACTCAAAGAGGGCTCGCAATGACAATGGGAGATTGCTACACCCACTCAAGGAGAACTCGCGATTGGCGATGGGAGATCACTTACTAAGAGATACGAGGAGTGGCTATGTGTGTATTGAAATACACTTTTTACATGGCACATTTCACACATATTGAGATTTTTGCTATGATATCTATAAATAATTGCACCATCACCATTAGATCATCATACTATTGAGGAGGATTTCATGGCTGGACACGGAACCAACAAAACAGGCAACAAAAAAAGCAATGGACGGCGAGCCGGAATCAAGACAAAAGGTCGTGCCAAACAAATGCCACCCACAATCGCTGCCAAAAGAGAGCAGGAGAAGCGTGAAAGAAGCAGAAATAACCGCTATTAGTCGTTAAAACGACCAACAACTCCCCATGGAGACAGTGTGCAACATCACCTGTCTCCCTTTTTTAATGTGTTGCATTTTTATCAATTTTGTGTTAGGATGGCACGTCGTGTACATTTAACAATTTCCTAAACAAACCCTACATCACGGAGGAATACCTATGCAGAGCATCACATCACGTGACATTATCAGCACAAAGTACACCATCATAGATGGCAAATCAGTCATCCTCATCTTGCTTGTGAAGTTGCCCCTGGTCAGACTACCTCTTGAACGAACTACATGGCTTGTTGACAAATCTGCACCGACCAATAGCGTTGAAATCTCAGAAGAGCCCAATCAAGGAACCGCAGAATGTGATTTTACCATTGTAGGTGACACGATGGAAACATTGCGCGCATTTGGACATCAGATTCTCACCGACTCATTTAATGAAATATTGTGGAGATAACCTGGACTCTCCCCTATCGCCACAACCGACGACATGTCTATACATGTTGTCGGTTTTTATTTTTTATTAATTTATGTTAATTGTCTTTTTTTAATAATGTATCACTGTACGCCCCCCCTTGCATGCTCATGATAACAATTATTATTACTCCTTGACTAATTTTTGAATATAAAAAAGCGTGACCCTCATTAAGTCACGCCTACTTTGATATTTGCAGAGATTTCTGCTCAACTTTTTTTACTTGCCGCTTCCAATAATGCACCTACCAGGATCGCAGCACCGACACCAACTGCCACTTTTGCTACTTTACCCATAGGCTTTTTTGGAGCATCTTGCGGATAATCTTGCGGTTCCACATCATATGCTAGGCCAGCAGTAAAAAAACCTTCTTTTCTTTTTTTTGTTCGACCGCACCTAGGGCATTGATGATATGTGAACCCATCAGTATCGCCACATGTTCGCTCCATGTCAACAGGGATTCTTATAATCCGTGTTCTCCCATATCCAATCTCTTCCTCCGACTCATCAAAACAACTTTTACATTTCATAATATCACCCTCCTCCAAGTTTTGCGCTTACCTCCTAATTGCCTCTTCGACAAAGAACTTCTAATTTCATTATCAATACCATATTACAAATATGCTAATTTGTCAAGGTTCATCAATATTTTTATTCTTCTTTCACACGGTTTTGTTTCACTATAAAATGATCTTCGGGATATGTCATTTTTTGTTCCTCTGCAAGTTTTCGCAAATATCCCTTCCCCATCGTTTTCTCAATCAGTCGTGCAAGTGGCAAAAGATGTCCTGTGAAATGTGCTTTTGCAAAAACAGCAAAGACATCTTCGCGCGATGCGAATTGTTCAGAACTTTTTTCATAGATTTGGTCAATAAGCTTATTGAGAAATTGTCGCTCTTCGAGATATACATCAGCTGTCCCCCATTTGGACATTCCTTCATAGCCCCTCTTATGCAGTTCTCTCACAAATGTGCCTGAAATACGCTCCGTTTCATCAAATCCAGGATAAGTTTCATCACGAAAATTCATTCCGGCCTCAAGAGCAGGTATGTCCGCAAAATTCTCCACTGCAAATCGTCTTGCCAATTCCTCTGTGACAGCCTCATTCAACATTTCAAAATACCCATAGCCACCTTCTTTATCTTGCATACCAAAGATTCTCATGCCGTCTCTTCGTCTATGATAGTGCAATTTGCTCTTTTCATCATCTTGCCATTGTGCATGTACTGTTTGATATTCTTGCAAGTGAATCAATTCATGTGAAAGGACTTTTGCAAATTTTACAAGATCATCATGACGAAATAGATTTATCAAGGCACCTTGAATCTCCATTATATAAAGTCCATCACACATTGAGCCATCTTCATCGCGAAATCTTGACCAATTAGATTTTGATAACTTTTTTTGATCTATAATATGGATATGATCAGCGGTGATTTTAGTATATATTCCACCATAGCGTTCCACAAAGTCTTTCATTTTTTCATTGACAGCATCAATAATCTCAGATTCATCGTCTGTTTTCTCTCTTTCAAAGCCATAAAATTCTTGATTTTCAAATAGATCCGCAAAGAATTCCAATGCTTTTTCTTCATCTTCTTTATTTTTCATCAATGCGCGTGAAATAGTTGTTTTTCTTTCCGGCGTATTTTCCGCGGGAGCTTGTGCAACGGGTTGTTCAAATGGATTTTTCATATGTGGGCATTTTTTTATCTTTGAATCAGTATTCCGATACTATATCTTTCCCTGATATTCTATTAATTATTTTTTTTATATCAATTTTTCCTTCTTCTTTTTCCTCTGTTATATCATTTTCCATTCAATAATAACAATATCAGTCCGATCATGCGATCTTTGTCGCGTGGTTTTGATTCTGCCACAAGCAGTGTGATCGTGGTAAGTGATTCCGGCGTGATCTTTTTTTGGAAATCAATACCCGTTTTGTGCAAAAACCACACAAATGCAAATGCGCCCGTACGCTTATTGCCATCGTTAAACGGGTGATTTTTCACGACAAAATATAGTAGATGTGCAGCTTTTTCTTCAATACTCGGATACATATCAGCGCCAAACGCTGATTGCAAAACGTTACCCAATATACCTTCAAGATTTTTTTCTTGTTTTTCTTGTGCAAACAGATCCGATGCTTGTTTTTTGGCAATCAAATCTTTCTTTAAATCACCTACAGCACTGTACAAATCACTCGCACGCAGTGATACATCTTTTTTTGTTACACCCTTGTGTGGCAACCGATCTTCATCATAGGCTTCCAATGAAAACCATGTACCGGCAAATGTTTTGATCAGTTCCAAAATATCATCTGTTTTGATCGTATGATCTTTTGGTAGCAGCTTTTGTACGTGTTCTACCGCTGTGAGAAAATTGTCATAATTTTTGCCAATCCGTTGCGGATTGATGAGATATCCTTTTGTGATATATTGTCCGAGAATTTTATTAGCCCAACGTCTAAACTCAATTGCGCGAACAGAATTTGTTCTATATCCAACCGCTAAAATAATATCCAAGTTATAGAAATTCACTGTCCTAGTTTGCATTTTCCCCTCTATCGCTCCGTGTTTTGTGGTATGTGCAAAATTTGCACATACCACTTTCTGATCAAGTTCTTTATCAGAAAAGATGTTTTTAATATGTTTGACAATCACAGTTCTATCAACATCAAAAATCTCGGCAATTTGTTTTTGTGTTGCCCAAATTGTTTCATTATCAAAATCCTCACGAAGTTCTATTGCTCCGTTTTTTGCTTGATAAATTGCCAATTGTTTCTTGTTTGCCATGGATATATTTTGTTTTAAATTAGCACATTCATTCTACCCTTTTTCCCTATTCCCTGCCAATGTGATGCAATTTTTAAACTCTTCAGAATTCCCGAATGGTTGGGGATGTTTAAAATCCCTCTTTAATTCCTACCTACCGGCAGGCAGGCCCCCTTTACAAAAAGGAGATATGCAAAATTTTTTTGTGTGATAACAAATTTACAGCCAAGCACAGGTAATAAAAATGGGCATCAGTGATTTACACCAATGCCCTTTGCAAATTTACCAAGGGTTCTTCCCTCTTTTTTACAGATTTAACGGATCAATTTCGTCATGATTATCCAAAACGATCATCCCCTCCACGGTAATGTATCGTATGGGAATTTTGACTCCAGGTGGCAACACAAGTCCATTCGTCTTGCTAATATCTTTTTTTTACAATGATATCGAGTCGCTTGGCTCTCGTCTCTTTCCTTTGGCGATCCCTCCCCACTTCCACTACGCGATCATAGTGAATTTGTTGACGGTATTGAATCGCTTGTGATCTCATCTTATCCCTATTTTGGCACCCTCTTTTCATCTTGTCCCCCATATTTTTGTTGAATTTGATCAAACTGGAGACTCATCTTATCCGCTTGTGTATTTATCTAAAGAACTTCGTTTTGTAATCGACTATAAAAAAGAGTACACGGCGAGCCGGCTCATGTCAATTTTTTTGCACATTTCACACGCATTGCGTTTTTTGCTATGATAGCAATAAATGGATTTTACCGAACCATAAACCATCCCAATGACAAGGAGGATCTCATGGCTGGACACGGAACTAACAAAACAGGCAACAAAAAAAGTAATGGACGGCGAGCCGGAATCAAAACAAAAGGTCGTACCAAACCAGTGCCCCCCAATATCGTTGCAAAAAGAGAACAAAAAAAGCGCGAAAAGGGTCGACCTACCCGCTATTAGTCGCTCAAACGACCAATAGCTCTCTACGGAGACAGGATGCAACATCACCTGTCTCTATTTTTTTGGCGTTGTGTATTTTTCAATTGTGATATACAATGACTCATCGCGTTATTTAACAGTTTTTTTTGGAAAAACCCCTACATTTCGGAGGAGTATTTCATGATAAAAATCACTACGGACGATATCATCAACACAAAGTGCATCATCACGGGTGACAAAGTAACCGTCCTCATCATCCACCTGAAAGGTAAGGTGCTAAAAATTCCCCTTGATAATACCATGTGGATCACTACAAATAAAATGCCGGAAAATACAGTTTTGATCGCGTCAAAAGAACCCAACGATGAATCTGCTGAACGCACTTTCATCATTGCGAGCTCTTCGGTCGAATACTTGCACGAATTTGCACGTCAAATTCTTACTGACACATTTGATCCAAACGAATTCTAAATGCCCCGATACAACCGACACATGTCTACACATGTCGTCGGTTTTTTTATCTTTTTGATTCGCGTTGATTACCTTGGAATCACTTACGTTATCTACTCAAAGATCAATTCCGCGATCTTCCCTCTAATAAGTTCTTTGAAAAACTGTATTGTGCTCTGCCCCATATTTTTATTTTTAAATTATTTACAACGTGTAACATAATTATACGGCCGTGGGATTATGTTACGCGGTATTTTTAACGTTGCATTCATAATTATAATATTTTTTTCATTAAAATTTCATGTAAGTAATTGATTGCTTAATTAAAGGTACCTGACCCCATTTATCAAATGTGTTTAGACATTACCAAAAAATATTGACTTTTTACTGTATTTATATTATTATTTCCTGTCAGATCTTTGACAAGTAAATATCCATACATTTTTGATCACTATCGTTTCAACCCAAAAAATTGGAGGCTACATATGCTTACAGGAAAGATTTTATTGATCGTTTTGACAGGTGGTCCTTGTGCAGGAAAAACCAGCGCCCTCTGCCGACTCTTGGAGTGGCTGACGGGACTGGATTACCGTGTTGCCATCGTTCCGGAGGCAGCCACTGAGCTGATCACCTGCGGGATCCGACCACAAAATTTTGATGACAACGTGCTGTTTCAGCAGTTTGTAACCAAAAACATTTGTGCAAAGGAGGACTTGTTTGCGATGGCCGCTTTGCGGATGAAAACAAACGACCCTTCCAAGCCAACCATTCTCCTGTGCGACAGAGGCCTCATGGATTCACGTGCCTATGTCGGAGATGAAGCATTTACAAAGATCCTCGCCAAAGAAAATTTGGATCTTGCAGATGCATGTGACAGGCGCTATGCCGGTGTGATCCATCTGCGCACAGCCGCTGATGGAGCAGAAGAATATTACACACTGAGCAATAATGCCGCACGATCAGAATCGCCCAAAAAAGCACGAGAATTGGACCAAGCCACTGAACAAGCGTGGCACGGTCATCATCGCTTGGTCGTTGTGGACAACAGCACGTCTTTTGCAGGAAAACTCATGCGCACACAACAGATCGTGTCCTCGATCCTGGGCATTCCCGGTCCGACAGAGTATGAACGGAAATTCCTCATTACCGAGGCTGACGAACCGCTCATCATCCCTATTCCCCATGTAGATGTTGCCATAGAGCAATACTATCTCAACGGAGACAAGGAGCGCGTCAGGAAACGGACACGGCATGACGCCAGTACGTACTTCTACACGATCAAAACAAATCGTCCGGGCATGGAGAGAGCCAAGGTCGATCGGATCATTAGCGAAGATGAATTCTTCGACTTCCTGCGCAGAAGGGATCTTTCGCGAGGCGTGGTACGGAAGACCCGGACGCATTTCGTCTGGCAAAACCAGTATTTCGAGTTGGACCATTTCCATCACAACAACATGAAAATTCTCGAAGTGCGCCTTACCCAGGGGCAAACAGAGGTCATTCTCCCCCCGTTCATTCCCACGTCACTTGACGTAACGGATGATGAACGGTTTTACAACAACAGTATCGCCGCATCGATCAAAGATTGATTGATATGAGGTGGCACAAGATCAAAAAGCAAGAGCATGAGGAAAACTCCCCATGCTCTTTATTTATTGTGTATAGGATTAAGTCTAGATTCCCGTTTTCACGGGAATGACAAGAGTTTTCAGACTCAAACATAGTTTCTCCTGACAATTTTTTCTTTGATTTCTTGCCCAAATGTAAAAGCCGGTGTTTCTTTTGAAACATCCGGCTTTAGTAGTGTTGGATATGCAGCTCCGGCTCATAATACAGGCACTCATACAGCAGGATCGTGCGATGACAGAGTGTCGGCACAGATTCGATACACAGGAATGTCACTCTCTTATGCAATGCATAACGCGCAATCGTTCGCACGATCGTCGCGATGTGATCTTTGCGCAGATGCGCCAGATACAGATCGCAGTAGTGACCATAAGTGATCTCCCCCCGATAATATTTCCCGACAATTCTGTCCGGTGGCGCGAGATCTTTGAGCCATAGATCAAATGAACATGGCCAGATGCGCTCGTCCGGCGTGGTACCATCGTTTAGCGTGTGTCGCGACATCACTGAGATCCGCAACCCATCAGAATTTGTCGCCGGCAATAAAATACATTTTGTACGGATCATTATTGATCTCCTTTTTTGATCGTTTTTTTACTTATTTTTATTGATCTTTTGATTTCCAATTATATCATATATACATCGATCATTGGCTCCTTTGACAAAGATAAAAGAATCATCCTGAAGCTCCAACTGCATTGAACACAGCTGGGGGCTTTTTGATAGCTTTGCCGTTTCAGAGACAATGTTGTTATAAAAAAAGATTATCGCAATCACAACCAAAACTATCCCAAGAATTTTCCCTGGATTTCCGTTGACAAAACGATTCTTATTGACCATCACAATGATAACGCCAACGATTATGGCCAAGAGGCAGAATATCCCATACATAAAACCGACCGCCAAAAGCATGAGGCATTCTTGCCCAACGCCTATGCCGCCCAAGCCATAAAATAACATCAGTAAGGAAAAGATGATTAGACTGCTCGCTGAAATATTCCACACGTTCATTATTTTCGAATTGTCCAGTTTTTTAATATCATTGGCTATGGATATGCACGTGATCAAAGCGAGTAACCCAACGCTAAAAAGTACGAGAAACCCTATCCCATCCGAGAAATCATACAGGATCACCAATAAAGAAACTGCGTACACGATCAAATCAATCTTAGAATTTTTGCTGAGCATATCATTTTTTTAGCTTATTATTTCTCCACAGAAGAAATTGATCCTGCCATCCGCTGAAACACTTGCACCGCCTCCTTGAGTTCAGCGTGAGCATCCGATCCGTCCAACAGCCCTTGAGCGTATTTTTCCACTACTTCTTCCTGACTAATTCCCTCTTTTTGGGAAATTGTATTGATCTCATCATAGATCCCTATATCCAAACAAATCGACGGGTATGCACTACTGGCAGTGGAATATGCTTGCATTGACGGCATCGGTTCTCCTTCATAGATGATGCGATAATCAATCGCCGTATGGCTATTCAGTTTTTTGCAACCTTTTTTACAAAAACGATCCACATCGTCAAAATCGACAGCGCATGTGCCGGCTCCATTGGTCGGACTATCGGGGATATAATCTTTTTTTGCCGCTACCAGCCATATTGAAAAATCATTACGTATATCAGCTGAGAGATTTTCATTGGTGATTTTTATCTCAACAAAATCTTGGCTCTTCTGAAATTCGGAAGCTGACCAATTCGAAGGAAGATCAATGGCAAAACCGTATTTTTTGTTGGTATAACGCTTCCATTTTCCATCTGTCTGCCACATTTTTGAAAGAGCATCGTTTCTTTCTTCAAAATATCCTTGGTCACCGGTATTTTCTGGAATGATTTCTACTTTTTGTTTTTCTACTTCCATTTTTGCCAATTCCCCGTCCAATCTCTTTTGTAGGATGATATTTTCTTGCTCGCTTCTTTTTTGGTCTATTTCATCGCGATTACGATGGGCACTAATAATCTGGACATAGAGAGTGCCGGCATATAAAACAATACTAAACAGAACAACCAGAACAACAAATATCCACCAATTGCTTTGTTTCCTGCTATCCGGAGAAATATCCGCATCATTTTTTTGTTGTCGATAATTTTTCCATTTGAAAAAAAGATAGCCCGCCAAAAGCCCCGCAAGTACCCAGAGAACAGCCGTTACAAATATATACACGTAGAAAGCTTTTTCCGCTTCCAATTCGAAGACTGGCTGAAAGATCACAACGACCAAAGACATGGGAACAAAAAAAATCACCGATAAATGTCGGCTGATCGTTCCTCCGTCTTGCGTTTCAAAAAAGATCCCTATGAGCGGAAAAATCATTCCCAAAATAAACCCAGAAAACAAGCCCCAAATCAAATATTTACTTAGAAAGATTTTCTGTTCCATAAATTCTTTATAGTGGTCTCTTTTCAAAAGAAAGCTCTTTAAATATTTTGTCTTTCTAACTTAAATTGTGATGTTCAACTCTGAGATAAGAATTGCCATCAGAATTAGACAAGTATACTGATATTAAATACTGTGCTTATTATACCATTTTTCGATTTTTTGACGAATGCAGAGACATTGCGTTTATCTGAATTTACACATCTCCTTTTTCTTGGAAACTGTAAAAGGCAGTTTGTGTGATGATGATGTGATCGATGAGCTCGACGCCCATGACCCTTCCCGCCTCAGTGAGCCTCTTGGTCACACTGATATCATCATCTGATGGCGTCACGTCTCCTGAGGGATGATTGTGCGCCACGATGATCGACGTTGCCAGATGTTCAAGCGCCGGCTTGAACACTTCACGCGGATGGATGAGGCTCGCGTTCAACGTCCCGACTGAGATCGTTTCTTTGTGCACCAGCTGATTGCGTGCATTGAGATAGAGTGCGACGAAATGCTCTTTCTTTACTGTGCGCAGTTCCTGCAACTGTGCAACGGCTTCTTTGGCGCGAACGATCGTTGGCAGATTGTTGTCCTGCACGTCCAACGCCCGCTTGGTCAATTCAAAAGCCGCAAGAAGCAGACACGCCTTTGCCGGACCGATGCCTTTGATCTGTGACAGGTCTTTATAATTGAGATGAAGAAGTTTTTTGGTCGGAAATTTTTGCAAGATGTCGCGTGAAACGTTCAATACATTTTTCCCCGCAATACCCGTGCACAACAAGACGGCCATCAATTCATGGTCTTTCAAATTCTCCGCACCTTTTTCCATCAACTTTTCCCGTGGCATCACATGCCGCGGCATATCTTTGATCATCATGATTCTTTTTTAAAATTTACACTACTACACTGTCTTTGCGTCTTCTTTTATGTAGACTATTTTTAATTTTAAGTTTGGTTTATTGACAATATAGCTATATAAGTATATAATATACATGTAGACAATAGGTTTACTCGATTTTGATCGATTACCGCCAGCAGTGGCGGTTTTCTGATTTTTAATGCTTTTTTTTGAATTTATCAAAACTAATCCTATATTCAAAATCCTCAGCAAACAAAACTTCCTTTACCACGCCAAGTTTCTGCATATCAAAAACTTCTCGCCCCACATGATTCCTCGCACCAAAAACATAACATTCTTTTTGATATTCTTCATACATATATTTTATCGCATACATCAAATCCCCATCACCTGAAAACAAAATTACCGTATCATAATTATCTCTTTCTTTTATCAAATCGACTGCCATTTCCACATCAAGATCACATTTTTTTTCAAACCCATATTTGTTATCATCGCTATGAATATATTTTACTCTTTTTTGAACAACATCAAACCCACTCATTTTTGCCTTTTCAAGAATCAATCGTGACCAGCTAATTAAATTGGTTGATTTTTCATTTTCACCATAATCAGCGCCATAATAGAATCTTCTTAAAAATTTTTTTCCAGTTGAAAAGTTCTTACAAAGCTGTGCAAGCTCTTTGATACCAACTCTCCATATCAAACTATGTTTCCATTTTTCTATATTTCCATAGTCAACAATTATCAATGTCTTCTCTTTTTTATTAGAAAATGAATCTACAAATTTTTTGATTTCGTCTTTTGTCATAACTCAACAAATCTCATTTATTTTTTATGCGTGCTGTGTGTTGCTGGCAATACTTTGCGAAACACGCCGGCAATGAGGATCTGATCCGACTCATCGAGATAGATCGGCTGATGTTTCGGGTTGGTCGACTGCGGGAATAAGCCAATCATATGCCCTCTGAGCTTTCGATATTTTTTGATCGTCGCCATGCCATTGATCACCGCCACAACAATCTTTCCTTCGAGATCCTCGCCATTGTCATACTTGGCAAACACGACATAATCATTGTCATTGATATCCGCTTTATTCATCGAATCCCCCAACGCTTTCACGGCGAATAGTTGTGCCGGTTTTTCTTTGCGAAAAAGGCTCGTGGATACTTGCACATACCCCTCCACATTATTATCCGCAAACGCCAATGCTTCTCCGCATGACGCAAGTCCAAATGTCGGAATGGAAAAAATATTCTCGAGATCGGAGAATGACTCATTTTTCACCATATAGATCTTTCTTTTATCATCACGCTTGATGAGCCCCTTCTTCTCCAGTGCTTCCACCACTTGTACCGTGCCTTTGAGCGCACCAACGTCATGTCCTTCTTCCTGCAATGTTGCATGCACTTTGTATGCGGTTGGATTATGTGATCCCTGCTCAATGATCTCGCGAATCGTCTCCAAGATCACATGTTGTTTGCGTGTGAGTTCTTGCGTCTTTTGCATATTTTTTATTTTTATGTAATTATAGTGATATAGTATCATCATCGTATATCACTGTCAATAATTTCACGTGACAAATGTAAAATCCCCCTTTTCCCCCCTTTGCCAAAGGGGGAGGGGCGTTGACTTTCCGAGAACTTTATGTTATAATAGCCTGTTGTGTTTCATTAACAATCCCGAGAGGGATATATACGCCTGAGAAGGCATCCTAGAGACAGGAGGAAAAAATGAAAGAATTGGCATCACAAAAACTGAACCCAGAGGAAATCGTGACACATCTGATCAGAGGATCAGAAAAAGTCGACCGCATGAGGAAAGAAGTTGAGTGCCTCATTCGCACAATTGCAGGACTAATAAAGATTGAATCATTACCCATGCCCAGATTTAGTGAGCACAAAACGGAACAATGTTCCTGGCGATTCACACCGGTGAATACCGACGACCATGGTATTGTGACCCGAGATCTCGAAATATATTGCATCTTTCACTTCACGCCTAAAAATTCTGGCATCGTGTATTCCCTCAAAAAATCCGTACCCTTTCATTCTAAATATGTACAGCACGTTCACCAATGCCTCCCTGATTTTGTTCAGGGTGTATTACGGTTTTTTCCTGAGATACAAAACCAGTGGGAGTTTCTCTTGCGTGCATCTCTAAATATTTAACTCTATTGGAAAATCTCACATAGACTGGAGGAATATCGTGTCAAACGAAATAGAATGTAGAAATGATCTGTTTTGGCGTCAATTACCTGAACATAGCGGCAGACTCACTGCCAACGGAAACCCTGACCATGAACTCATCGAGGACGAAATCATCACAAAGGTTTTTACACGAGGCAAAAAATATCCCATAACGCTTCATATCGATGGGAGTGATCGTGGTGATGTGGATATCGTAATCTGCGCTTGTAGTGATGATGGAAAACTCCATCAGATCATTTTGGCAATTGACGTCCGTGTTACCGAACAAAAACTCCTGGATCATTTTATTTTTTGATAGATATGATCTAAACAACCCGCAAAAGCGAGTACGGTATGTAATATATCTGACTCGCTTTTTTATTTCACCCGGTTGACTTCTCTTACATTTCATCCTACACTACCCCTTCATGTTGTTTAACAACACTTTGTATAAAAACCCATCCCCAAAACCTAACAGAGGAGGTGCACATCCATGTCCGGCAAAAAAGAACCCAAAAATAATAAAACAACATGCACGAAAGATCTGTATTGGCGCTACGTCCCTAACTATTCCGGCACTCTCAGTGCCGACGGCACGCCTGATCCCCAACTTGTAAAAAAGGAGATCATCACAAAGGTATTTACCGCAGGCAAAACGTATCCTCTCTCAGTCCACGTCTCCGAAAGTGATTGTGCTGACGCAGACATTACGATTTACGCTCTCGGTGACGATGGGAAAGAATACCCTGTTCTTGTTGCCGACGATATCCTCGTCAGAGACAAGCGCCTCTTGAGTCATTTTTGTTCTTAAAAAAATTTCATTCTTGATCCTACACAAGCGAGTACGATATGCACTATATCTGACTCGCTTTTTTGTTGGCAAATCCAGCCGTCGCATGAAGCTATGGACTGGCAAGAAAAAACCGGGGGAATCTCTGCTGAGATCCTCCCGGTTATGCTTCGCCAAGCCATAGCCTTTTGTTCGTAGAATGGCTTTGCCAAGCCGTAGCCTTGGTCTTTTTTTAGTGCACAGTACCAAATCCTCCTGACTGTGCTTGCATTTGGCGCATCATTTCTGCGATTTCCTCTTCAGTCGACATTGCGCCGGTCATACCTGCTGATGGACCGCCAATCATAATGGCGATACCTGCAATCCTTTTTTCTTTCGCATCCTCCTCTGCTTTTTTGAGAGCCTTTGCCACATCGATTTTGAGACCGAATTTCTTCTTTGCAGTAAAAAGCGCATCCGCCGCCGCATCCCCGAAAAATTTTCTCGTGGTCACACACTCTGCGAGACCCTTTAATTGCTTCTTCGTGAGGGTGTCGCATGTCTGCAGATATGCAACAATAAATCGATGTTTGCCGGTTCTGGTCATGAACGACTGTGCGAATCCGCTTGGGTCACCGCCATCAACGATGAGGAATGGCAGAGCTCTTTGGATCACAAATTCCTCCTTCTTTTGCATTTCTGCTTCACCACCTCTTGGCGCCGTGATGTTGCGAGCAATAATCTTTAGCTGATCCAATGAGAGCTCGACATTCTCGTACTCCACGAGATCAATGAGTTTCCGCAGGAACACATCATATGTCACTCCGATGTATGGTGCTTCGTTTATTGATCCTCTGCATTCATCGCTGTAAAAGATCGGTGCATGCATTGCATCAAGAAGAATGTCTGCCGTAACAGCCTCTTCCAGTGAGATCGCCATGATAAGATCACAGCAGTGCAAAGCGGAATTCCTTTCATGGAGAAAATACGATGCGTAAGTCTGGCCATTCATGATTTTCCCCACCATCGCATCCACGATCTCACTTGCAAAGATATCTACTGCCGGAATATGATCGATACTGGCAAACATCGCACTGTCCAGGAGAATGTGTATTCTTTCCGCCACCTGCATCAATTCATTCAATATCTCTGCATCCGGTGACTCCGGAACGATAAAGAGATCATTTCCTTTCGCGAGAATCTCTCGCACAAGACCAGCGACGGCATCTTTATGAATTCTCGACAAAACGAGAAGGATCAGTTGCTCCATCTCAAATAGCGACGGTACCCATGACGCTCTGATGTGTTGACGAATGGCCAGATGTCGCAAATCATGATGGCGACATGCTCGGACAAATTTACTTACATCATCCAAATCATCCGTTGTCAATCGATCGATACCTGCACGCAGATGATTTAAATTTTGCTCATGGATCTTTCTTTCATCCGCACGCATCGCTTGAACATCCGAAGAAGGAATGCTGTTTGCGATCCCCACAAGCTGAACCAAATTTTTTGCTACCTTGACCTGCCCTTCAATTGTTAATGCCATCTCAATCCTCCATTTTGATCTATGTTTATGAAGCACTTCAATGCAACTAGTGTAATATGCTTCTGTTAAAGTACAACATGATATAGTACATGAATATTTACAACGCGTCAAACCGTAAAAACTGCACGTCTGAAAACTCAAAAAATCACGCATATATCAACAAGACCCCCTCTCCCTGAGGGAGAGCTTGCCTACCGGCAGGCAGGGGTTGGGGTGAGGGGTATTTCAAGCAAGATCATTGCCTGATCACACTTTTTAGTGTATAACTGCACAAGGTGCCAAACACACCACCCTTTGCGTAAAGCTACGGCTTGGCAAAGAAAGAACTGCCATTTTTGTGACAGTTTTCTTTTTTATCCTATTTTTTCTTTTTTTACACAAATTCAATGTCATCCACGGTTTTACCGTAAAAGTCTTGTCTTTTACCAGTGCGATCATGAATCCCCAGGCTCAGGTACGATCCATCACTGGATTCGTAATCCCAAAATGTCTCACTGTCCCCTTCTTTGAAGATCTCCTCACCACTTGTCCGCTCAGCAACAGCATGTGCATCAAATAGAAACGTGAAATCTTTCCCGTCATAGACCAATTCTTCCGGAAACGGCTCTGCGATGCCACTATAAACCTCTCGCACCAACACAAAAGAATTTGTCTTGGCATCATCTGCCAATACATATCCATCCGAGAGAAAACATTTGATATAAAAACTTTTATCGTCAAAACGGAACAATACGACTTCCCGCACCTCAAGTTCCTTATCGTCCACAATGATCGTTGCGCCTGCGGCAATCTTTTTGCGAAATTCTTGTACGTACATATATGGCTGTTATTAGTATCCCTATTAACTAATTTAATATAAATGTTATTTTTTCTTTTATATAAGCGCTTATTGAAGGCAAACTTTTGTCATCCTGAATTTATTTCAGGATCTCACACTCATGGCTTACTTAGATGCTGAAACAATCTGCCTGCCGATAGACAGGGTTCAGCATGACATAGAAAAATAAATAAACTCTATATGTTTGACTATATCACACAAATGCAAAGCCCGCACAAGTAACCGTACAGGTTTTTCATTTTTCTTGATCCGTTCCTACGAAAACAGTTCAACCAAAAGTCGTACAGGAGAACCCTTGGCGCCTTTGGCAAGTTGTTCATCAAAAATAGCTGTCATGGTCGGTGCCATATCGATATGCACCCACTTGTCTTTGTATTCTTTGGCAAAATGCTTGAGGAAAATCGCACCCGTAATGGCTCCGCCAATCCCGCCTTGTCCCTTGGTGCGAATATTGGAAATATCCCCATGCGTCCCCGCAATCTCTGCGCTATAATCATCCCATAGTGGCATACGCCACACCGCATCACCTGTTTTTTCTCCTGCCTCAATCACTTTTTGCGCCAATGCATCATTATCGGTGAACACCGCACTCGCACGCTCGCCCAGCGCAACCACCGCCGCACCTGTAAGCGTCGCCACATCGATCACCTGTTTTGGATTGAAGCTCTTGGCATATGTGAGTGCGTCTGCGAGAATCAGCCGTCCCTCCGCATCCGTGTGCCCGATCTCCACATGCGTACCGTCCATCATTGTGATGATGTCTCCCGGACGCATGCTGGTCCCGCTTGGCATATTTTCTACTGCCGGGATCAATACGACAATGTGCTCTTCACTGTTCAATCGATCTGCCGCAAAGATCGCCGCCACAACAGCCGCGGCACCGCTCATATCCATCATCATTTCCAATCCATACGGATGTGGCTTGGTATCGATGCCACCACTGTCATACGTCACGCCCTTACCCACAAGCACCGTCGGTTTTTTTGTCCCCGTGCCAAAATATTCCAAAATGATAAACCGCGATTGACATGTACTTCCCTGTCCCACTGCGAGCACGCCATTCATTTTTTTGCGACGCATTTGTTTCTCATCCAACACACGCATTTTGATCTTGGTGCCTTTGATCGCCTTGCGGATGATCCCTGCGAGATGCACCGGCGTCATATCACCGCCCGGCGTATTGGCGAGGTCACGACAAAAGTTTACTTGTGACGCGATCGTCACACCTCTGCGAAAATCTTTGTGTACGCATGTCTTGTCTTTTTTTTGCGCCACAACGATCACCTCATCGATATCATGCCATCCTTCTTCCGGTTTGGCCTTGTATTTGCGGAACTCATAATCCGCCATATACACCGCCTCTGCAAAAATCTGACACAAGTCGTCACCGATGCCCTCAAACACTATCAGGTCCTTCCATGTAATTTCCAATCGCTCGATCTTGTATTTCTTGGCCTCTTGGATGATCGTGCGCACAAGCACAATCCATTTGCGCCGCGTCATCGCATCCGCTTTTGGCACTTTGATCTCCAACACATCGCCCTTTGCACCCGCCACAAAACGATTTCCCACGATCTTTTCCTGCAATGACACGCGCGTATATTTTTTGCGTGTAGTATTTTTTTCAACGATCGTGATCTTCATATGTGCAATTGGTTAAAAGATTATTTACAGCCTGTCTCTATTAAAGGTTGTTTCTTGCACTTCGTCAAATATGCAATAGCGCATGATCCAATTTTAATGCAATTTTTGTTTTCAATCGATGTGTATTTCCATGGCTCAACAACCCTTCATATGAACGCCATCTTTTCAGTGTCGCATTTTTCCTCATCCGTCGCACCATCCTCTTTTTCGTCTTCGTCCGCAAGATCCGATGATCAGAAAAGATGATCATCCCGAGAAAATCCACACCGGATGAGAGGGTTTTGATAAAAACCTTGTCCGGATGCATTTCCAGTCGTAATTCTTCCCACAAAAAGTTCTCTATGGCTGGAATATCATTCTCCAACTGTTTTTTGTTTGTGGCTAAGAATACAAAATCATCCGCGTAACGAATATAGTATTTTGCTTTCATTGTATGTTTTGCAAACTGATCGAATTTGTTCATATAAATATTCACAAATAATTGTGAAGTCAGGTTGCCCAGCGGAAGTCCGATTTTCCTCTCTTTCCTGTGGTACGGTTGAAATGACGAGAAACTCTCTATGATGTTTTCAAGAAGTGTGATGATATTTTTGTCCGGAATATATTCGGAGAGAATTTTTAATAAAATATCATGGTCGATATTTGCAAAGAATTTTTTGATGTCGCATTTCAAAACCCAACATGTTTTTGTGTTATTTTGACTGACTTTATGAAAATATTTTTTAAATCTATTGATTGCTTTATGGGTTCCTTTATCATTTCTGCATGAATACGAATCAGCGATAAATGTTTTGTCAAAAAACGGATAGAGTTTTCTATAGATTGCATGATGCAAAAGCCGATCACGCACGATAGCTTTGTGGATGTTTCTTGGTTTGGGATCGTTGATTTTGAACGCTTGATAACCGCCGTGTTTATAGGTAAAATTACAGAGATCATTGTGAAGCAAAAAGATGTGATCCATGAGTCTCAAGGAAAATTCCTGCACGTCCTTCCTGTTTCTCTTTCCTTTTTCAAATTCTTTCCATGCTTCCAACAAGTTTTCTACACTGATAATATCATCATACGTATGAATCAATTGAATTTTCATCATAGTCAGACTTTTAAAGCCCCCCAGAGGAGTGCCTGCTGTAATTACAAAGGAAAAAGAAACGTATAGTTATTGGTTGACATTACATCGCAATTTTCCCAAAACGGAACGCTACGGGCTCGGACGCAGGATCGACCAAATATTTCTCGAAGTTCTGGAATCAAGTTTTACTGCCACATATTTGCCACCAGAACAAAAAGTGCTACTTCTGGGGAAAATAATTTCACGCCTTGATATACTCAAATTTTATTCTCAACTTGCATGGGAAAACAAACTCATCCCCAATAATCATTATATAGATCTTTCACAGAGACTAGAAGAGATCGGTCGCATGCTCGGTGGATGGAGAAAAGGACTTTTGGAAAAGAAAACTCCTGCAAAGTAAGCAGGAGAAAAAACAATAAGTTTCGGAGCCACCAAACGATGTTGATTCTCGGCGTTCCAGACGTTCGAGTTCTCAAGCCGGTTCACATTCGCCTTGAGCAAGTCGTCCGAGTTGAAGTTCACGTTGGCAACGAAATATGCGACGAGCCATCCACACCATCATCCTTTGAATACTCTCAGGATTGTATCTTATGCGGGACATAGAAGTCTGCCGGCTCATCGCACCAACTGGCTGTTTTTTTGTTTCAAAAAACATATCCGCTATTTTGCAAGACATATCCGGCAAAATCCTCGAGTACATTTTTTGACAACCTTGATCTGAGGCCTTAACCGCAAATTTTTCCAAGATTATAACTCTATTATACAAAAAAATCCCTCTGATTCAAAGTGCCAAAGCACCAAAGAATCAAAGGGACTAAAAGAAAAGGAACTAGATGACTTAGTTTCAAGCCAGATGCGGAGCCACCAAACGAAGTCGAAACTCGGCGTACCAGACGTTCGAGTGCTCAAGCCGGCGCACATACGCCCTGAGCAAGTCGTCCGAGTTGAAGTCCACGTAGGCAACGAAGAACTCACCCGTATCTTCATTTTCAAGTAGAAAAAATGTGCCGTAACCATCTCTCTTGAGTTTATCGCGATACTTCACCGCGAATTCTTCAACGTGACCTTGTCCGACACAAAGCTTGCGCAGATCTTCCCGATATTTTTCAACGAACTCCCCAAAACTTTGAAATTCATCAGGAGATGCGCCAAACAAAAAACCAAAAAGTTGACCAAATGTGCCATCCTCAATCATTTCGCGAACGCGAACCGTGATTTTGTTTTTTCTGGAACACTTTTTACTAAGTCCCCAATTTACAAAATCGCGATCTATGCCAGCCTTAAAAGTATCTTTGGCATTAGAAAGCATCTTGGTGCCATCATCCGGTCCGAGCTCTATGATTTCATCCTGATAAAGATCGCGGAGATAGACTTTTGGACTACTAGAGGGTTTTACTACCTCAGCCACATTATCAACTGGCACGATCTTATGTGTGCCGTTGAGAACTCCGCGAAATCCTGCGTGATTCCTATACTGACCGAACTTTGTAACCTCACTTGATGTCCAACCTTCCGCTTCCAGCTTTTCCATCAGTTGATGCGTTTGACCTTCGGAATAAGAAGACATGTCTTCCTCCTTTTGGCACATGTGCCATCGTAAATATTTTGCTGCCAACTTGGCCGATATGGTTTCGCCACAGCCAAAAATTGCCTTAGATAAGCCTTTTTTGGCTGTGGTGAATGAAAAGTTGTCAAGTTACTACGATTTTACGTTGTACGCCTAAATCGTCATTTTGTCAATATTTTTGTAAAAATCTCCCCTAGCCCCTCTTTACAAAAGAGGGGTACAAACTCTCCCTTTTTTAAAAGGGAGATGTCCGTAGGACAGAGGGATTTTTACAGATTTTTGCTAAGAAATGTTTGCAATTCTTCCACGGCGACACTTGTCTGTTCCATCGTGTCGCGATCGCGCACCGTTACTATACCCTTTTCCAGTGTGTCAAAATCGATCGTCACACAGTACGGTGTACCGATCTCATCTTGACGACGATAACGCTTGCCCACATTGCCATTGTCATCAAATTCACACATATATTGCATCTTGAGCATATCATGGATCTCACGTGCTTTTGCCACCAATTCCGGTTTGTTTTTGAGAAGCGGAAATACTGCCACCTTGATCGGCGCGAGAACCTTTGGCAATTTGAGTACTGTGCGCGTCTTACCCTCGCCCAGATCTTCCACAGTAAATGCCTTGTCCAGAAACATCAGGAATAGTCGCCCCAATCCCACAGACGTCTCCATGATATGCGGGATGAATTTTTCTTTGGTCTTTTCATCCACATAATCCAATGTCTTGCCGGAAAATTTGCTATGTTGTGAGAGATCCCAATCACCACGCGCATGAATGCCTTCCACCTCTTTGAATCCACCAAGAGATCGGAAATTATATTCAATGTCATATGCTTGGGAAGCATAGTGCGCAAGCTTCTCATGTTTGTACCAACGAATATCATCCACACCGATCCCGAGATCGAGATACCACTGCCATCGCACAGCTTTCCACATATCATATTTTTCTTCCATCATGGATGGATGGAGGAAATATTGCATTTCCATTTGTTCAAATTCTCGTGTACGGAAAACGAATTGCCGCGCCACGATCTCATTGCGAAACGCCTTACCCACCTGCGCGATACCAAACGGCAATTTGACACGCGTAGAATCCACCGTGTTTTTATATTCAAGGTAAATACCCCCGCATGTCTCCGGACGCAAATACACGACGTTTTCCTCACTGAGCACATCCGTCGGTGAGCCGAGATTGGATTTGACCATGAGTGAAAATCGCTTGGCCTGTGTGACATCCGTCGAACCGCAATTGATACACTTCAGCTTTCCCTTTTCTCGTAATTTGTCCAATTCCGCATTGATAAACTCAATTGGCATCTTGTCCGCCACAATATCAAACGCTTCCAAGACATGATCGGCACGCATACGTGCTTTGCATTTACGACAATCGATCTGCGGATCATCAAAGCTGTCCACATGTCCCGACGCAACCCATGTCGTCGGATGCATAAAGATCGCACTGTCCAGTCCCACCACATCATCACGGTATTGCACCATATGTCGCCACCATGAATCGCGAATGTTATTTTTGAGCAGTGTCCCATAATGTCCATAATCATAGATCGCACCCAATCCGCCATAGATCTCCGACGATGGAAATACAAACCCACGCCTCTTGGTCAATGACACCAACTCGTCCATGATCGTCTTTTTATTATCTGCCATAATATTTTAGTTAAAAGTTATAAAGTTTGTACTCTAAATAAAAAACTCGTCCTAATCACTCCAAAGACTTTGCTTTGAAATCATCAGGACGAGTATCTGACCACCGTCGCTCTCACGAGCTTTGGCGAGTTAAACCCGCGGTTCCACCTGCTTTTTCGGACGTTTTATGTCCAAACACCTCTTAAATTTTCACCCCTCGTGAGTGCGCCACCACCCATCAGCCACATAGCATGAAAATACCATGGACAGAATTCCTTGTCAAGACAACAGAATCATTCTTGCTTTAATATAAAAAGGGCAAGTAATAAAAAATATTGACTTGCCCTGTCGGCACTAGAAACAAATATCAGATCTCATGTGTGAAGGAAAACTTTGCTGGATCATATCATACAATTGATCAAGTCGCACGTTTTCGGAAAGATCATATGCATGTTTCTTGCCCGATGGATCATAGGCATCGACGTGATTTTCTCCATTGTAATGATACACCCATGTCTCAACCGCCATACTCATGCGCACCCCGGTAATGGGCGCAAACATATCATCGATAGGATTTGGTTGCGGCACAATGAGGGCGTAGATGCGCTCTGCACCAATTTCAATGCGTTCAAACTTAAAGAACCCTTTATCATCAGTTTTTGACACCTCTTTGCGAACAGCCTGTCTCCCTGCCACAATACCCTCAATGATCTCACTCATGCTCATTTCCTTCTCCTTTTTGATTGATTAACGGTGTATTTATCTCTCACCTTTCCTATAAAGAACACGTTGATCCTTGCATCAACGTGGTATTGTGTCATATTATTCAAATAAAGTCATTGTAACTCAACATTTCCTATTATTTTACTTTCTTTTTGTCTATTTTTTGTTTATAATAAAGGTGTTTATTATTTATTATTTTTTGTCGATTTTGTCGACATTTTAAAGATATGCTGGAAAATGACCTATTGACGTTTGGATTTGACCAAAAAGAGTCACAAATCTATCTGGCACTCCTCGAGCTTGGAGAAGCGGGTGTACTGCGCATCGCACAAAAATCAAAAGTAAAACGCACAACAGTATATCACGTCTTAGAAAATCTCAAGAAAAGAGGTTTGATCGGCACAGTTGCTGTAAAAAAGAAAAAGCTCTACTTTGCCCAAACGCCAAAAAGATTGGCAAGTGAATTGGATGAGAAAAAGGGCGCGTTGGAAAAAATCATGCCCGAACTTTTGTCAATATCCAATCTCATTGAAAAAAAACCAAAAATCCAATATTTCGACGGCATCGGTGGGATTAAAACAATTCTTGAAGACGAACTTTCCGCCGGTGCGACAAAAATGATGGGATGGTGCACAGAAAACTATTGTCATACGATTGGCGAAGAATATTTTGAAACATATTTCACGCCAAAAAGAATCGCACAAAAAATCTACTTTAATATGATCGCCCCGGAAAGCGACCATTACAAGAAACTGCAAAAGAAAAATACTAAGATGTTTTGGACGATTAAAATGATGCACGCGGAGAATATCGCGCTCGAAACTGATATCATTATTTATGGAAAATCAAAGACATCGCTTATTTCATACAATGAAAAGATCGGGCTGATCATCGACAGTCAAAGCATGCACAATACACTAAAAACAATTTTTGAATCGCAATGGCACTTGATGCCATAGATGGATCGCCTGCATTGCCAAAAGAAATATCCTGGGTGACGAACAACTACAGCACTTCTTAAAACAAAAAATGACACAGCGGGTGGGAAGTGTCAATTTTTGTTTTTATTTTTGTTTTTGTTTTTGCCTCTAAATGATGATTATTTAACAAAAAATGAGCAATGGTCGTCAAACGACACACTACTCACCCGTTGATACCATTATAGCACACTTTTATACAAAAAGCAAGTCCTCTATTTATGACTTTTTTAACAAAAATCCGTACACTATATGCGGTATTCCCTTATTCTCGCATCCCCACCACACTCAACATCGCACTGAACGAGTCACCGCCGTGCCGACGCGCGGAATACAGATTTTCATCGGAAAATGTGCATGCCGTGCATCCCTTGATCTTATGCATGTTTACACCGGCATTTTGTGCCTGATCCAGGATCATTTGTTGTAAATTCACACGCACTTTGCCGACAGTGCTCCCTGGTACGATGTATTTGTCTTGACTATAAAAGCCAAATTGTTCGATCAATTCCTTGAAATCAAAATCAAACTGATTTTGTGAAATGCCCGGACCGATCGCAAGTGCGATATCCTCATGTTTTGCACCTTGGTCTACCATTGTGCCGATCGTTGCGGGAATGATCTCCGCGATGATCCCGCGCCATCCCGCATGTGCGATACCCACCACTTGCGCAACAGGATCATAGAGAGCCACGGGGAAACAATCCGCAGTCGTAACTGACAAATAGATGTTCTTTTTATTGGTCACAAGCGCATCTGTATTCTCATAAAACTTTTTTGTTGTGTCCTCCACAACCGCAACGTTGGCGCTATGTGTAACAAACGCACTGACGAAATTTTCATACGGAATGCATAATTTTTCACAGAACGTGATTCGATTTTTGATCACATCTTCAGGCATTTCATCTTCGCGCAATTTCATATTACCATCCTGTGCTATGGACATCGCCGCGACGATATTTTGTTGTGCATTATCAAAAAAACTATACATAAAAATATTTTTTACTATTTACATTTTATTTATTGACGCAAATCTTCCATCAATCGCATAAAGAATCGCAAATTATGCAGTGCCGCCATTTGTGCACCAAGTGGCTCCTTCACACGAAAGAGGTGTTGGATATATGCGCGCGTATAATTGGTGCACGCATAACAATCGCACGTCGGATCAATCGGCGTAAAATCCTCTCTGTGCTGCACATTGCTAATGTTGATCGCCTTATAAAAGTCTTGTCCACTTTTCACTTTTGCTGTTTTGCGCACAAAAAGTCGTCCGTGCCGTCCCTCACGCGTCGGGATCACACAATCAAACAGATCCCATCCGGCATTGTGGCACCGCACGATATCTTCCGGTGTGCCGATGCCCAGCGCAAACCGTGGTGCATGTTCCGGAATGAACGATGCGGTCTTTGTCACCATCTCCTCCATAAAATTTCCTTCCATGTCCACATGTCGTCCGCCAAAGCTATATCCATCGCATCCCACAGCAACGAGCCCCTCAGCACATTCCTGTCGCAGATCAAAATACGGTCCGCCCTGCACCACGCCAAAGAGAAGCGGTCGCGTCACATCCGTCAGACCGCGCGCAACGATCTGCCGCTCAAATTCCTCTTTGCATCGCCGTGCCCATCGGACCGTACGCCCTACTGCAGAAGCAAAAACTTCTCGCGACGAATCATTGGGCCGCGGATCATCGAGAAGCACCATCATATCCACACCGAGATCAAATTGGATCTGGATTGCTTTCTCCGGTGTGAGCAAATGCTGTGAGCCATCCAATACACTTTTAAACACGGCACCCTCTTCCGTGATCTTTCCCATCTGTGCATTTTTGTGGATCAGTGAGTATACCTGATAGCCACCACTATCAGAGAGCAATGGTCCATCCCACTGCATAAATGCGTGCACACCACCTGCTTTTTGCATCAACTCCATTCCTGGCTGCAAATAGAGATGATATGTATTGACCACCATCGGAAGCACCCCGACACTTTTTAGCTGCTCCACAGTCAAACCACGCACACTTGCACGTGTGGCATCCGGCATAAAAAAAGGTGTTGCAAGATCACCTTTGCGTGTGTGAAGAACGCCCGTGCGGGACAGTTCATTTTTTCGTACGATATCAAAAACCATGCGCACTGTTATTAAAAAATATTATTGATTGATCGTTCATATCAAAAGACCAAAAGATTTGGGAAAAATGTCATGAGGATACCGATAATGATCATCAAAACTCCTCCAATAATCGTAGAGAGATGCGAGTATTTCGCACCCACCAAATGAAATCGTTGATACCCGGCAATCGCCAAACCAAAAACCAGAAAATCATCCACCATATAAAACAGGGAATAAATAAAGATATACCATTGCCGTCCCAAAAATCCCAGTGAATTGATCTCCATGATCTTTGTAAATGATTGTGCAATACCCACAGAACACGCGAATTCGATGATATTTACAGAAAATGCAATGCCAAGCACAGAAATAATCGTGATGATCGTCATTGGTTTACTCACTGTTTCTCGGATCTTTTGTGTGGTCTTTTGTTGGTGTTCTAAACTTGTCACATCACATGTCAATTTACCCTTATTTTTGTATGCTTTATGGAGAAAATACATTCCCGCACCGATCGCCAAAAGTCCCACAGCCGGCGTCACCCACTGGTCAAGACTGATAAAATCCCATGTCTGATACCACACATTCAAGATCATAAAATACATCACTGCTTCCGCGAGGATGAATATACCTGCCAAAGAGATCATCTTTTTCTTATCACCAACTTGAGAGAGAATAATAAGAAATGTGAGAAGCACCCACATCGCGCATGGGTTGAAACCGTCGATAAATCCCAGTACAGATGCCATGAGAAACAATGATGTCTCTTTGACATTTACCTCGCCAAAGTATGGCAATGTCATAATGTTTTCCTGCGTTTGTGAAGAATCGGCCGATGCATCCACAGAGCACGAAGAACTGCTATCCACCTGACAGACTGACGCTTCGCCATTGTCAGCATTTTCCGTCTTATCCAAATAGTAGGCAATGTCGTACTGCGTGTGATCGTTTTTATGCTCAAATATTTTTTTACTTGTTGTTTTTTCACTAAAACCCACCAATACATCTCCACCGATAAGTGTGATTGGTGTTACTTTTGACAGTTGATGTTTCTCCACGAGGGCTTCCCACATTTTTTTGTTTTGCGACTCACCAATATCCAGAAACGTCACAGAAAAAAGTTCTTTGATCGTCGGGTCAGAAGTCAAAAAATCCTCTTGCTTTTTGCATGCACTACACCCATCCCGCACGAAAACAATCATCATTGCCTTGTTTTGTGTTGCAACACTGCTATATATATTGATATCTGAATCAATCGTCGTTTGTCGTATAGAAGTGTCCTGCGCGAAAACAAAAAATGCTGGCAAAAAAAACACCAAACAAAATACCAATAGTCTTTTGTACATAAAGTATATTCGTTTTTTATTTAAAATTATATTCACGAAAAATTCGCAAACAGTTGGATCTTTTTATATACAACATCATAGACGCTTTTGCGCGCCTTGTCCATATACTTGTACGGCGCAACCGTACTGTCTTCTTTCAATCCCTTTTCCAGACCTTCGCGAAATGCCACTCTGATCTCTGTATTCACATGCACGATCGAAATGCCCGCATGAACACCTGCGCGAATATCCGCATCACTAATACCTGATCCACCATGTAAAACCAAATGACACGTGGTCTGTGCCGCGATATCCTGCACGCGTTTGACATCAATATGCGGATTACCGGATGTGACAATGCCATGAATGTTACCCACCGACGGCGCAAAAATATCCACATCCGTCATCTCCACAAATCGATCTGCCACATCAGGAGGTGTCATATCTGCACCAGCTCCATCCGGAATCGCATCAAGAATTGTCGATGATGTGCCAATATAACCCAGTTCCGCTTCCACTAAAATCGTACGCCCTTCTTTTTTCTGAATTTGTCGTGCATACTCTACGCACTTTTTTGTCAATGCGACATTTTCATCAAAGAGAAGCTGAGAGCCATCGATCATGACGCTATCGAAACCGATATCAATTGCTTTTTTTACCCCTTCAAAATCATGCGTGTGATCCGCATTGATGAATATCGGGTAACCGAATTCATGGCGCAGACTTTGCACCAACGACGCCGCTTGCCGTACACCGATAAAATTTCGCTCACCTTCCGACACGCCGATGACAACCGGCTGATCCAACGCACGCGCAGCGTCAAAAATCGCCCACAATGTCTCTATGTTGGAGATATTAAAATGTCCAATAGCATTTTTTGATTGGCGCGCATTATCGAGATATTCTTTGAGATTATGCATGTTTTTTTCACCATGACCGCACATGTATAGTGTGACGACAATGGTTATCTTACTATTTAATTTTTTTCAGCGATATTATTGATCAACTTTTCACTAAATTTTTCTTTAATTTCGCCATAATTTTGTTTGTTTTTTTCTCATCTTTTGTACGAACAGCGATAGATTTTTTGAAATACTGGCGGAATTTCCACTGCCGAATGAATCGCCACCAGAGATATAACATGAACGTCGCAAAAAGGATAATGCCCACAAAGATCAACCAGAGATCCGTACTGATCGAAAATCGTACCAATGCATTGATATAAATGAGGATTGCATATTGCACCAAAAGCATCACCACACCAAGATACCATGCGTAAATCTTATACATCCGCTGTGACTGATAGTGCGCAAAGATCTGAAAAATAAATAAGCTAAGCACGGCAATGCTTGTCAAGACAATGGCATAGGAATTCATCTTTGTGAATGTTTCAATATCAGAGTTGAATGCGACGATCGGAAACCATCCCCACGCTTTCTCCACATGCCACTGTTGCACAAAGATAAATGCAAAGAGAAATGTAAAAAATAGGCGAAAGATCAAAAGATACAATGACACGAAAAATGCATGATAAAACAGAATATCCCACGAAAAAAACATCGAACACGTGCGGTCGGCAAATTGTGTATTGATATTTGTTGTATGCATCGTAGGCATATGTAACAATATTACCTCCTACAACACACATTATACATTATATTCCGCTGATCTCCAATTGCAGATCACGCGTAATACGCGGACCTCCTACACCAGTAATATCCACAGTAAAAACATAATCCATCGTTTCAATGCCTCCCGATGTGCGTTCGTGTGTAAAATACATACTTACATCATTACTCGCGTCAAACGGCGAATCTGTAGCCGCCTCTACCGGCACTGAACCCGGGAACGGCGGAAATGCAAATTGCGGATTGATCGTGAGTGTCGGATTTTCAAACAAGTCCGTATCCGCCTGCGTGAATACACCGGCATTTGACGTACCATTATATGTCATAAATGCGCGCGAGTTTACAAGATTTGGATCCGATGTGATCGCTTTGACAACACGATAGCGCTCATCAGATCCACTTGTCGCTCCCGCAACATCAATTGTCGGATTATTTAGCTGATCTTCGAGAAGTGTCGGGATATAATAACCGACAGTGAGTTGATTGACCCGCGGTGCGTACGCTTGATCACCTGTGCGTAAATATGTCCGCACACGCACACAGCTGTGATCGCTGAATGCATCGGGAAGCATTATGCGCTGTGTGTTGGTCGTATATGTCACATATGGCAATGACGTATCTGTGGCTGTTGCCAGAGTAGTGACTGTGGGAGATGCATATGCACTATATGTTGCACTGTTACAATTTGGTGTCGGATCTGCATAAGCCACTTCTACATCGAGCTGATCGACGCTGTTTTCTGCACTGCGCGAATTGATGACCTCTTCCCAAATCACATCACGCCAGTACGTATGCTCACCGTACATCATTGCACTTGTATCAAAAGTATATTCTGCATATGCTTCAAAATCTGTGCCGGTGCGACCGGATGGATAATACAGTCCTTGCTCGCTCACGATATCAGGATCTTCTACAATTGGCTGAACGCTGGAACGCTTACGCACCTGTGGCCATGTGAGCCAGCTTGTTTCATCGGTGATCGTCGCGCTCAGATGATGTTCGTAATATGCATACACCGGCTGTGTACACTGCATGCGATATCCTTCGGCAAAAAGTGCACCATCTGACGTATCCGTGCCACCGATGATAATTCTGTTTGGGTATGGGTCAACGCGTGTACCACCTGTTTGCGGTGGAATGTAATTCATCGTTCCCGTACCATCAGTTGTCACTTCTACACCGGACGCATTGTACACACGACACGTCACTGACGGATCTTTGGCGACAATACTCATATATTGTGCGGGGTTTGGTAGTACATATTCTTCACTGAATTCTTTTTGCGAGATGAAAACAACCATCTCCGTCCCATCGCCATCATTATAACTTGTTGCACCGATTGGCGCATCGGAGACAATATGATATGCATATGCCGTTCCTTGCGCACCACTACCGGATTCTGTATACACAAAATTTCCCGCTGCATTCAATGTAATATTGGATGTCGTGCCGCTGCTACGATACAACGTCACATTTGCTGTACTACTCGATGCAAGACTCAATGTACCGCTTGCCACACCATACAATTCATATCGCCCGGAATCCTGCTCCAAGGCAAGCGCAGTCGGATACATGATAAATGAATTATCCGCAGACGCTTGATGAAATCCCAAGATTGGTTGATCAGAAATAATGCGAAATGCCCGCCCATTGATAATATCTTGCGTGACGGTAATCACAGAATCCGCACCCACCGATACGGTTTGTAATGTCGTCCATCCGGTTGTACTGCTTTGCTGGATCTGCACGCTCGCACCAGAAAACGGCGCGTAGAAACTAAACACATCCGTGCCCGCATCCACACGATAAACAAATTCCGTACCAGCATACGATATTGGAATTGCAGAATCTGTGGCATTGCCGGTAAATCCTATCGAAAGCGGTCCTGTCACGTCATATGAGTCATATTGATCCACGCCAATAGCATACGGCAATGTCACCATTTCTCCTTCGTCCAAGCGTCGCGTTGTCACACCATCACTGACATCATTACCATCACGAAATGAGATCACCACCATTTGTTGCACAGCACTAAGTGAATCTACGATATAATAATTTGGCTTTACGGCTTCTGTGTGGAAAATCGCATTATAATCGCCTGTCGATTCAAGCGGATCGCCCAAATATGTGACACGCACGCACTCAAGCTCCGGACTCATCAACACATCATCTGATTCAAAATCCACATGATATTGGACGTATTGATTATCCGTTTGATTACTGATCGATGAGATCGGATATGTAAGCGTGCTATTTGTTTCTTCTGCATAATACGTACCTGCGGTACCATCCGGACCGACAAATGTCTCTCCGCTACATGCACTATCATTACAACTTCGCACCGTGAACTTGAGACGATTCGCACCACGACGATATTGATCATAAACCTCTGTCGGACTCATGATATCACTCCAAAAAGCCACATCGTCAAGACGACCCCGATACCATCCGTGTGAACCGGCGGAATCATAAATACGACCGATACTATTGAAATACTGCGTTTTGATCCCTGTTTCCGATATACCGGTCCCTTCCAATACACCATCCACATATACCTCCACAGCGCCACTTACATGATTGCGCGTTAAAGCCACATGATGCCATGTGCCATCATTGATCACTGTCGTGCTCTGTGTGCCTGTCGTGTTTCCCGCTTGAATCGCGATACGACCTGTCGAAGTAATGTATCCCCAAAAAACATCGTTACCCGTACTCGCTTGCTCGGAACCCGTTATGCCTGGCGCAGTCCATGGCACATCTGCACCGGTTTGCGTTGTATTCATCCAAAAACTCACGCTTCCCGTGCCACCGATCACCGTGCTGAGATCCTGTCCAAAATCCACAAAATCATCCACGCCGTCAAAGCCAAGGGACGTATTAAATCTCCCAGATTGACTCCATAGCGCCCCATTATATGTCCCATCATTCGTTACGCCAGACGTATTGTCGATCGTGCCGCTGCTTTCATTGAGATGCACGAGAAATAGATTTGTACTCATATCCACATCTCCATCGCCATAATCCACTTCTTCCCCGAGATTGTTTGGCAATTCCTTAAATGTCGGGTAATTGGAAATCCATGTAAGATCGATCCATGAAGCAAGTAACCCCGCATCAAAAACTTCTGATTGGTATTCTCCTATACCCGCCGTAAGGCCTGCGCTTGTCAGCTCCGTCCACTCATCAGTGCCGTCCCACTGCGTTTCGTCATATGTACCTTCGTTAAATTCCGATTCGTTACATGTCTGCAGAGTCAAAACTGGCTGAGAATAAATATAAAATGTTGTTGTCGTACTGGCGGCAACCGTTGGCACCTTTGCCCAGATTGTACCCGTAGAGCTGGCCCCATTATATTCTTCCAGTGCATATGGGATACCATCACTCCCATCTCCTGCGCCACCAGCAACACGAATATCGCCACCATCAGATTGTGCAATAGCAAAAAGCGCAGATGCATCCGTTGCGACATTAACGCGCACTTGATAATCAGTGAGTGTAGCGGTAGACGTATTTGTGATCGTCACAGGAATACGTCGTGACCATTGTTGTGTAATGCCCTCCACATCCCAACTACCGGATTCCACTACACCAACGCTCTGCGACACACCGTATTGAAATTGTCTGTTTTGTTTTTCATTGAGAATATTGTGCTCATCATTTTGTGTCGCGTATTCATAATATGCCGCAATCGGATGATCAGCGACCACGCATGCACCAGCAGCAATATTTGCGCCATCAGTTGTCGACCCAAAATACACCTTGCCTGGATAATTACCCGTTGGCGTAACTGTGGATGTCGCACTTGGCACACCTACACCACACTGCGTTCCATTGTTGTAGAGATTTACTGTTGTTGAGATACCAGCACGCGTCGAAACAGCAAAATATTGCATCGCCTGTGGCACATAATAACGATATCCCATCTCGTTAACTGGGAGAAATGTCTGCATTTCCGCACCATCCGTGTCATTGTTGCCGTTTACACCGATCGGATAATTTGATACCGCGCGCATGGCGTTTTCAGAGCCCTCCGACCCTGCAACGGCAAGATATACATTTTGTCCACGATTCAAATTATATGTGGCTGAAGTATTATTGCTATAATAAACGTTGATTGTCGTACCATTTGTGATTGCTGCAAGCTCCATATTACCGGATGGGACACCATACCATTCCGTCGCCGCAGGGATCAGTGGCATACTTGCCTCACTTGCGGTTGAGTGATGTGTTCCCATGATTGGACATCCGTTTGTTACTTCCACCATCACTGCACTGTCATTTGCAATACCGGTTGCCGCATTGTTCGTTGTGGTGAGATTATAAAAACTCCCCTGCGTCACCGTAAACGATCCGCCTGTGACGATATTATTATTTTCATTGCGCACCTCCACGGTTGCATTGCACCACGGCGAAATAAATGAAAATGCATTGGTGTAGAGATCCATACGATAGACAAAACTCGTCCCCGCAAAAGACACCGGCACCAACGTATCCGTACCATTGGCATTGAATTCTCCATTGATCGGATCTGTTGCACTGATCGCCGTGGTTTGTGAAAATGTCGGTGCAGTCCCGCTACTTGGATAATGCACGCGCGCATATTGCGCAAGCGTACCATCATATGTACCGACAGATACTTGATTGTTACTCGTATAACTTGCGGCATCCGTCACAGTTCCTTCTGCTGTATTAGCTGTTACATAATAGATCCTTTCTTGAGAACTGTACGTGAATGCATCTTGACGCGATGATACACTTGTTGCTGTTGCATTCCCATAATACATACATACTTCCTCTGTTACTCCCGCATCAATATTGTCCATTTTAAGCCAAATGCGCGTTGATGCCGTGTTCATGTCATCAGCAAGATAATATGGCAAAACATTGCCGTCTGCATCCACAAAGCGAATATCATCTCCGTCAGACTGCATTTTACCCGCTGAAACAAGCGTTGCCGTATCCATGTCAAGATATACTTGATATTCTTCCTCGTCCTCTGCACCAGAAGTAGTATGATCAATATCAAAACACTTGCGATATACCCATGATTCCCCATTCCACCAATCATGCTGTGCCGTATCCGGTGAAATTGTACCAAAATGTCCCAATGTCAAATAATCATCCGCCACATCAAAAGCCTCAAGATCACTCTCGCCGGTTTCAAAATTGCCACTTGTATATGTACCACTATCAAACTCCGCCTTGGAATCAATATCTCCTTCTGACCGCGTTTCATATTTTAAAAGTTGAATTCCTGTTTGAACGATGTTCCCGCTCTCCATAAAATTCTGAACGCGAATTTCTGCCTCAATAAATTGTGGTCCATAGTACTGTGATGTGATGATCACAAGAACAAGAAAACTTACGGCAAAAACCGCAGCAATACCACGATACGCATGCATCTGCCCGATCTGTGTGATCATTTTTTGATGATCAATCTTTTTTGACCTCTCTTTTTTTTGTATTACATGGACGTAATTACTCTTCAACATTTTTTGCACACGCCATTGTGCCGTCTTTTTTGCAATAAATCGACGAGTATTTCGCTTAACCTCTCGCAAAAAACCAAAAAAGCCCCCGAACGTACGTTCGGCAGATCCTATTTTATATATGGTTGATTTTTTATCGCGGGGCATCGCTTTTTTTGTTTTTATATGTATTTTTTAAATAGGGGCCTATTTTTTAATCGACAGTCACATGATCGGACTGATCAGGGTCATCTCCTCTGTCTACATAGATTGCGTCTGTTATCACATCACCATCCTCCTCTTCCGTTTCAAGGCATTCCTTTTTATCGATTTCTCCACCTTTTTTGATCACCGTATTATTATGTGAAAGATCGATCATCACAAGATATTCTTTTGACGCCTTCCCTGTGATAACCTCCACGGAAAGGATTGATTCGCCATGCTCTCCGGTCATAAGCGCCTTATTCATTTCATAGCGATCCAGACAGTCCAATGGAGCATCGTCACAATCCTTGCAAGTATCCGGCAATACTTTGTTGAGAATTTTTTTTAATTCTTTATCAGAAGGCACTAAAGAAAGATCTCCCGTGACATCCACATGTTGACTTTCTGCAGCTACTTTTTCCTTCTCCGGTTCTGGTGAAATAAGTATTTCTCTTTTTTGTTGACCATATGTCGTATATGCCGCTATGACCATGATTGCAATGGAAACAAGCGATAACATCCGATAAAATCGCGCTTCCTGTCGTTCTTTTTTATGGGCTTTATCATGCTTTGGGTTATATGGCATACATTTTTTGGTCATTTATATAAGCAAAAACGGGTGAAAAGTTTCCTTGCGTCCTACGACGCAATGGTCTTTTCACCCGTATGTGGCTTTAAGAAGATCTTTGAGCCTAATGGCCAAAGAAGTGTGTAGTGTGAATATTAATTTGGTGAAGCAGCAACAGTCAAACGAAATGTTCCTGTTTGTGCATCTACCATATTTGATCCACAATCGACAACAAGCGCCATCTGGCGTTGTTCACCTGCAGGGATCGTAAATTCACCAGAAGAAGCGTTTGCTACTGACATTGCGCCAGCAACAACTTCCATTTGAATTACATCATTTGGAGCGGCATCATACCAGTTCGTCAATGAACCGTAATTTGCCGGGTTTGGCAACTCTGCAATCGGTGTTGTACTGTCAGCATTTGACGTAAACAACCAAATATCAGCATCACCTGCTGTAAATGTATCAGCAACTGCAGGATTACCATTGATGTCGGCTTCAACTGTCAATGTAACATCCCAATCCTCTGCTACTGTTGTGTTATCAAGTTGGATCACATCCGTATAATATGTACGGTCACCTGCAAAACAGGTAAATGAGATCTCTTCATGTGACAATAACGTGTCACCTGTACCAGGTGTACCATCGCCATTATCATCGTTGGTGATCGTGTTGCCGAGATTTACCGTAAGGTAATCACTGGCAGCATCATCAGCACCGGCCAATTTCGCAATCGGAGGGGTATCGACAACCACATCCCACTGCGTGAAGTTCTGTACCACGAGGGCACCGAGAACCGGAGCTCCAACAAATAGCATGAGTGCAAGGGCGATATACATCCCTCGTTTTTTGCTCATGCCTTTTTGTATTTGTTTTTGCATACGCTTTTTGAGCATATTATTAATTACGCGAAGAAACAAAAAAACGGATATGCTTTTTTCTTCGTCGAAAATCACCCCATATCACCCCCAAAATAGGTATGTATGAATCGATTTTCTCTGAAGAAAAAGCCACCCGCTCTTTGATCTTCTTACATCCATTATACATGAAAAAATACATTACGTCAAATATTAAAAATGAACAATAACCATCGACAAAATTATTTGCATATGTTACGATGTATAAAGGAAAAATAGCACTATTTGCTATTTATTTTTACACAATATTATTCATACAGTTTTATTAATTCACACCTTATGCACATCACATATCACGGACTTTCTTGTTTTAAGATCATTGCAAAAACTGCAGGACGTGGCAGTGAAGACGTCACCATTGTCTTCGCGCCCTATAACAAAAGCTTCGGACTCCGTCCGCCACAGGGTAATGCGGACATTATACTCATTCCCCACGACAGTCCTATGTTCAATAATGCCGATGCTCTCCGTGGCGCACCTCTTGTAATCGATCGACCCGGCGAATTTGCAGTCAAAGGCATAAACATCATCGGTAAGGATGCTCCCGCGGATCCGCGCAACGGCGAACTGCGAGGAAACACCGTTGTGTTCATGCTCGACATTGAGGACTGCACAATTGCATATCTCGGCGCACTTGGTGCAGATCTTTCTCCAACCGTTCTCAATATGATCGCAGGAGCCGACATTCTCTTTCTTCCTATCGGGGACAAGGAAGGTATCGATGGAAAAACAGCAGAAGTGCTCGCACGCAAGATCGAAGCAAAGATCATTATCCCTATGCAATACCACATCAAAGGTGTTTCGGCACCATCACTGCGCAACGAGGAAGATTTTTGCTCACAGATCGGCAATTGCCCACGCAAAAAAGAAGACAAACTCATTATAAAAAAAGCTGATTTGGAAAACAAGGCGATGGAAATCATCCTATTGCAAGCCATATAAATACATCGTATGTTTGATAAAATAGAAAAAAAAATACATGACATTCAAAATGAACCGGAACACATACGCTTGCGTTATCTGTGGGGTGCGGTACTCATCTCGATGATGCTTATTGTTTTTATCTGGGTCATGAGCCTCAAGACAACCTTCCTACAAGTGCGCAATGACAAAGACATGCAAAAATCGCTTGAAACACTGCAAGAACAACTCGATACGATCAAAGCTCCCACAGATCAACAGTCCGTTTCCATCGATGATCTCTTACAAAAACCTGCATCACAACAACCGGAAATGTAAGAATACGCATCACAACGCCATTGAAATTTGGTGTTTGATATCCCTCTTCATACACGATCATCCCCATTGAAGATGGACACCAAACACAAAAACATACAGAAAACACGCACATTTTACTGTTTTTTGTATTTTTCGTGTTTATTATTAATAAAACACCCCATCCTAAACATCTAATTTATAAACTGTTATGACACAAGAAATTCAGAAACAACCACAACATCAGGTCACCCCCCAACCGATCGTCGAAGAAATGCAAAAATCCTATCTCGAGTACGCCATGAGCGTGATCATCGCACGCGCGCTTCCCGATGTGCGTGACGGTCTCAAACCTGTACATCGCCGCATCCTTTATTCCATGTGGAAAACAGGTCTCAAGCCAAGTGCGAAGTTCCGCAAGAGCGCAACAGTGGTAGGTGAAGTGCTCGGTAAATATCACCCACATGGTGACAGTGCGGTTTATGACACGATGGTGCGTATGGCACAGGATTTTTCTCTCCGTTACCCGCTCATTTGGGGTCAAGGAAACTTTGGATCAATGGATGGGGACAGCGCAGCGGCATATCGTTATACAGAAGCGAAACTTATGCCCATCGCTGAGGAAATGCTTTTTGATATTGAAAAAAATACCGTTGATTTTCGTCCAAACTTCGATGGCGTACACAAAGAACCGACAGTTCTCCCCGCCAAACTTCCACAACTTCTCTTAAACGGCACAATGGGTATCGCCGTTGGCATGGCAACAAACATCCCACCACACAATCTCCGCGAGCTCACCGGCGCAATTGTCCACCTCATCGACCAGCCAAAAGCAGACGTTGATGATCTATTGCAGTTTGTCACAGGTCCGGATTTCCCTACCGGAGGTATGATCTATAATCAAAAAGACATCCGCGAAGCCTATGCAACCGGCCATGGCAAAATCACAATGCGTGCAAAAGCGGATATCATTGAAAGCAAGAATGGCCAATTCTCCATTATTGTCACAGAAATCACCTACCTCACAAACAAGTCCACACTGATTGAAAAAATTGCTTCTCTGGTAAAAGATAAAAAACTCATCGGCATCAAGGCGCTTCGTGATGAATCATCAAATAAAGATGGCGTGCGTATTGTCATGGACCTCAAAAAAGATGCCTATCCGCAAAAAGTGCTCAATCGCCTCTACACACTGACGGATCTCCAAAAGAACTTTAACGTCAATATGCTTGCGCTTGTCGATGGTATCGAACCGCGCATTTTGAACCTCAAGGAGATCTTGGAATATTATATCTTACATCGTCGCGAAGTGATCATCAGACGCACACAATATGATCTCGACAAAGCGCGCGAACGTGCACATATTCTCGAAGGTTTGTCCAAGGCTCTAGATCATATTGATGCCGTCATTGAAACGATCAGAAAATCACAAACACGTGAAACGGCACACGAAAACCTCCGCAAACGATTTAAATTCTCTGATGTGCAAGCAACGGCAATCCTGGAAATGCGCCTGCAGACACTTGCCGGATTGGAACGCAAAAAAATCGAGGATGAACTCAAAGAAAAGATCCGCCTTATCAAGCAATTGGAAGCGATCATCAAAAGCGATAAGCTGCAAAAAAATCTCGTCAAAGATGAACTCATTGCACTTACAGAAAAATTTGGTGATGCTCGCAAAACCAAAGTGTTCAAATCCGCCGTCGGCGAATTCAAACAAGAAGACCTCGTGCCAAATGAAGAAGCAATCATTACGATTACCACAGACGGCTATGTCAAACGCATGAATCCTTCCGTCTATCGCGTCCAAAAACGTGGTGGCAAAGGCGTGATCGGCGCAACGACGAAAGAAGATACGAGTGTGATCCACATGCTTTCTGTCATGACACATGACAATCTCTTCTTCTTTACCAATACAGGCAAAGTTTTCCAAACAAAAGCATATGAAATTCCCGAATCCGCTCGCACCGCCAAAGGCAATGCGATCGTCAATTTCCTCCAACTGTCACAAAGTGAAGAGGTGACAGAAATCATTCCATTCAACAGTGACGATCAGTACAAATTTCTCTTCATGGCGACAAGCAACGGTGTGGTCAAAAAAGTAAAAATTACAGATTTTGACAATGTGCGTCGATCAGGACTTATTGCGATCAACCTTGAAGCTGGTGATAAGCTTCACTGGGTCAAGCCAACCACCGGCACAGACAACGTCATCCTTTCCACAGCACACGGCCAAGCAGTACACTTCCGCGAAAACAACGTGCGTGCGATGGGACGTAACGCTTCCGGCGTACGTGGCATCAAACTCAAAAAGGATGACTACGTGGTCGGCATGGATGTCATGTTTGCCAAGCAAAAAGGTGACGAACTCTTCATCATCACAGCAAACGGCTTTGGCAAAAAAACCAAGATCTCTCAGTACAAACTCCAGCGTCGTGGCGGATCCGGCATCAAAACTGCCAAGATCACACCAAAGACCGGACTTATCGTCAGTGCACGCGTTGTGAGCGCAGATGACAATGACAGCGATGTGATCATCACAAGTGCAAACGGTCAGATCATCCGCACACCGCTCAAACACATCTCTACACTCTCACGCGCGACACAAGGCGTGCGCATCATGAAACCAAAGCCAGGCGACACGATCAGCGCCGCAACGATCTTGTAAGAAGAGTAGACAAGAAATCAAAAACAGCTTTTCATAAAGCTGTTTTTGATTTATATATGCCTATTTTTATATAAACAATTTTTTCATTTCATCTATAGATGGTTGCAATTCTTCATGTGATAAATTACGCTTGGTTTTGGGATCTCTGTGGAACAAATGATATTCCGGTAACCGCTCTTTATCTCCCTTCACGCGAGGCATTATATGAAAATGAAAATGCTCAACCGTTTGTCCGGCATATTTACCCTCATTGAATCCATAATTACATCCCTCCGGCTGCAAATAGTCATTGTACTTTTGCGAAACCAATTGGACGGCAGAAATTATGTCGATCAGTTCATCTTTTGTCAGTGCGCGAATATTTGTCACATGTCGCTTTGGAACAACGACACACTGACCTTTGTTTGCGGGGCGAATATTATAGATCACAAAAATATTTTTATTTTCATATAACAGCTGCTCTTCTATTGTTTTTGGATCACAAAACGGACACTGCATATTTTTTAAATTAAATCGTTAATATTATTTACATTTTTTTGAAAACTGTCCCGCAATACCATTTCACTATGCCCTAAGCATTTAGGAAGAGCATCAGAGAGTCTCAATATCATAAAAAGTTTGAAAATATATATCACCTCGTTAATTATAAAATATGGCGTGAGACTTGAACAAGTATCACGCCTTACGATCAGAGGAGCTGCTTTATATTCTTATTGAAATATTCCGTGTTAAAGAATATAAATGTTTCCGGAGCGATAAGATCGATATGACGCCGCAACAAATCCATTTTCTCAGGATCCACAACGGGTTCCAGTGTATTTTTCAAAAACACACGCAGGTCTCCATCGCTTTCAAAATTCAAGAACGTCAGACCAAATCCTTCATGCATTTCAATATCCATCTTGCCTCCTCATTTGATTGATGATCCAAATTCTGATCTTTGGATATTCATTATTTTAAGAACAAAAACGAACCGGCTCTCACAGATTTATGTCACTCTACCACCAAATTTTGTTAATGACAAGCCTGCCTTGACTTTTCGTTTTAATCATATATACTGCCATGAAGTTCTTTTACAGGATTGTTGTATACAAACATATACGATATTCTTAATTATCTTTGATAATTATTTTAACCAATCATCAGGGAGGACCCTATGAAAATGCACTTGCTTATAACAAACAGTGATGGATCAATTTTCTGGGATTTGCAGGAGGATCTCGATCTTATCAATATACCAGGAGCATGGGCTATATTACGAAAAAACCCAAGAGACGGTGAAAAAAAAGGCTATGGTGAAGATCGTGGAAAGGTTATTATTGATTGGCTGTATAAAAATCACGGACCAAAACAAATGTGCGTGGAGAGTGTGCCACGTGCCGTTGTTGAGTCATGTTTAAAATATGCTGACAATCAGGAATTAAGCAAATTGTTTGGGAGAACCCTTCTACAATTACTTCAAGAAAAGTTTGGAAAAGAATATTGATCTTTTAAAAAATTGAAATTATTATCAGATATCAAAGTCCAGCATAAATTTATGCTGGACTTCTTTTATTTTTTATTAAATAAAAACAAAAAACAATTCGTAAAGAATTGTTTTTTGTGTTTCTCACAACCCATAGTCTAGTGACTATAGGAGACCCATCAAACTGAAAAGTGTCATCGTCATTGCAGGCACAAGTGCAAGTAATACAGCAAATTCTGTATCATTTGATTTGCGGTGCAAACGGAAACTTTTGATTTCCTCTACAGGTGCTTCCGGAGTTGTCTCAGGAGCAGGAGCGGCTACTACATCTTCTTCGCTTCCGCCACATGAACAACCACATGTTGCACATTTTTTGATCTCAGCCATATTTTTGTTTTATATATTATTTATTTTTTATGATGCAATATATTGCATGTCACCTTTTATGCCGAGGATCGGTCTTTCTCAATCGACCAACAAAAAGAAAAACCGGGTGACATTTGGTCTTGATGACCACCCGGCTTTAACTCATCATGTATCCATTATAGCAGAAAAAAACATGATTGTCAATTCTGATTTTTCATTAATTTTTATTATATCCTCAAATTTTTTCACCTGATCATAAAACACGTTGATTGACAAAGCGTTCAAAGACCTGTACGCTGATAATTCAGAATCATTCTCGCATTTCCCTATCAAAAAAATATGTCACGCGACATTCATGCAACAATAGAAGACAGTGGCAAACGATTGGATAAATTTCTCGTAGAAAAAGATCCGTCTTTGACGCGCGGAGAAATCATTCGCATGATCCGGTCCGGCGCAGTGGAGATCAATGGCAAAAAAGCAAAACCCAGTTACACGATCCATGGTGATGAATATATTTTCATCGGTGCATATCGCGATAAATCCAAAGATATCGTGCCAAATCGCAATCTCGTGATCGATGTCGTGGAAGGTACGGAAAATTTTATCGTGATCAACAAGCAACGCGGTTTGCAAGTGCACCCCAGTCACAGAGAGCGCTATGAAACACTGGTCAATGCCCTCTTGGCACGATTCCCGGAAATTGTCGGCGTAGGGGAGGATGAAGAACGACCGGGTATCGTACATCGCTTGGACAAAGACACGACAGGACTCATCATTGTTGCGCGTAATCAAAAATCTTTTGCAGACTTAAAGGAACTTTTCAGCCAGAGAAAATTACAAAAGACATATTATGCCCTTGTCTTTGGTCTTTTTGCAGAAAAAAAAGGCGTGATCGATGCACCGATCGCGCGTGCAACATCGTACACCAAACAAAAGATCGCCTTCGGGAAATACAAAGGTGACGCACGCGATGCCGTGACAGAATATGAAGTGGTCAAAGAATATACATTGGCAAATGGCATGGAATTATCATTGGTCAAAGTATTGCCAAAAACCGGACGCACACATCAAATCCGCGTACACATGGCGCACAGCGGACATCCGCTTCTCGGAGATGAGAGATACTACACCAAGAATGAAAAGAGGATACAAATTACCATTCCCGAGATCTACGAACCACATACGTTTTACCTCCACGCAAAAGAAATCTCCTTTGACTTATATGACAAATCATACCACTATACTGTAGAATATCCGGATCGCTTTAGTGCATTGTTGCAATATTTGCAATCTTTTGAAGTATAAATTGAGCTAATTTAATATGAATTCTTGCAGGTGTCATTCCCGTGAAAACGGGAATCCACTGAATGCGCTAAAATATGATAACATTCCCATTGCCTAATTTCATTACAAATATATTTATATGACACAACAAATAAAGAAAAACGAAAAGAAGAAGTATCGCGTGAAACGTTCTCGTGCAGGCTTGGGGCTTTTTGCCGTTGAAAAAATCACAAAAGGTGAGTTTATCATCGAATACACCGGCGAAAAAATTTCACACGAAGAAGCAGACCGTCGCGGTGGACGATACCTTTTTATACTTACAGAAGAAATCGTTTTGGACGGAAAAGGACGAGAACACACCGCCCGCTATATCAATCATGCCTGCACACCAAACGCGGAAGCGGTAATTGAGGATGATGAACACGTAATGATCTATGCGACCAGAGACATTTTGCCACACGAAGAAATTACATATGATTACGGAACTCAATATGTGGAAGAATTGATCAAAGAAGAAGGATGCCGATGTGCTGGGTGTTGTATATAGAAAAAACATGGATCTATAAAATTATTTTGTATAACAAAAATTAAAAACGACCCATCCTATGATAAGTAATGGGTCGTTTTTTTATTGGTAGTTAAATTAGAAATTTAATTTGACAAAAAAATAGTCATCCTTTGTTTATTGGCATCTTCTCAGGTCATCAATGATACGCAACAATACTGGATTTTTTAACTTACTCTCCGCTCCCGATAAAAATACGGACAGATCTCTATTGTGTTGTTTTCCGTAAATGAACGATTGTATGCCTCTTTCTGAAAAATCCAACTCCTTTACGAACTGCGCCTCTGCAGTTTTTTGCTCTTCATACTCCTCCCAGTAAGTGATACAAAATTTCAACCACGGCGAATCTCCAAATATTTTGTAAATGGCTGCTCTTTCCCGTTTTTGCTTTTCTTCTTTTGACATTTCCCCCGGCCTCGTATCACCTGCATAAACTTCCACAACATCATGAACCAAGATCATTATAAAAACTTTAAGTAGCTCGAGATTAAGTGAATGCTTGGATATAATCAAAAGCGCCAACATACACATCCCATAAACATGGTCCGCTACCGATTCACACTTGTCCACTGGGACATCTCGTCCTTTTTGTGGCCAACCTTGACGCAGTATCTGCTTGAGATGATTGACTTGCAAATAGATAAATAATATTGGATCAATTTGATCTTCCATTCCTAAAACCAAATGGACTGGGTTAGTGTTTTTATCGTTTATCTTCATAATTTTCTCCTATGTTGAAGATATTTGTTAAACAACTATTGAATAATGAGGCTATCACATTATTTAGAAATAATCAAATTTTGTATCTGCCTGCATTCCTCAATCTCCCCAAATAATTTCTTCTGTTTCACTATTCGATCTTCTCAAAACAAAAAACAGCATTGACAGCTGTTTTTTGATCTCTTTGAGCGAGTGAGCGGAATCGAACCGCCGTTTCTACCTTGGCAAGGTGGTGTAATAACCATTATACGACACTCGCCTGCCAAAATTTTTTATTCTTATAAAAAACTTAGGCAGGCGCGCCCACATTAATTTTTTATTCTTATAAAAAACTTATGCGGACTCACTTGTGTTTTTTGATTTTTAACTTATAATTTTTGATTTTATACCGTGGGACTAGCAGGGTTCGAACCTGCGACCAAGCGGTTATGAGCCGCGCGCTCTACCGCTGAGCTATAGTCCCCCACCAATCATGCTAGTCACTCCAATATTCTATATGGTTTTTTTCATCTCGTCAATCCATCCAATCAATTCAAAAAACAACCGTACATTTGTGATCCTTACATGAATAGTGCCATGAGGTATTGTATTTTTAGCTCTTGTATTCTTACTATTATTTTTTACATGACTGACTTTCATAAAATTTTTTAGAGGTATTTTAGTTATTTTATGCCAATAATCCATAGATTTTTCTGCGTCAACATTCTTATGCGCAATGATTTGTATCTTCATGTTCTCTTTTGTAATATGAAGAAATTTTTCAAAAAAACGGATCATTATAGTAATCATTGCAGGATCTGAATTGGCAAAATCAATGCTTTTCCATTTACTGCCATAGGCACCTTTTTTATAGCCCTCTGACCAATACATTGCGACACCTGCAATAAATAAAGGGTCTTTAGTGTATTTATGGTATTGCAAAGCTGCAAAATCTCGTATCTTCTGGTGTTCCTCTTGAGATTTTTGAGTTTGTTGTCGATTCCTTTTTATGAGAGCTTTAACACTAGTATCATGTACACGCTTATGTATTTTTTCTTGCGCGAGTTGAGATAATGAAACATCTTTTAACCATGTGCTCAAAGTACTTTTTGGAATAGTCATTTTCTGAGATATTTGATTATAACTATATCCATTTCTGCGCAATTTTATAGCATCATCTTTGTCTTTTCTCATAAAATAAATAGAACCTATAATACTATCAATGTACCATAGGTTCATATTTATAACAATGATGGTGCCGAGGGAGAGAATCGGACTCTCGACACAAGGATTTTCCTTATACTGTCTTATGTTTCCATAAGGATTGGACTATATCATTCCCGCTGAGCGGGATTGGGCGCTATTTGCAGGATTATTGTTGGGACTCACCTGCTAGTCTCTACTCCTTCCTTAACACTTTATACCCATTAAGGCTTGGATCGGGATTGTCATAATTCTATAAGAACCGTAGATTTCCCCGAATTCACCCAATTTTTCTCACTCTATATTGCTATAGAGGGGACCGAAAATTCAGTCCTTTGCTCTACCACTGAGCTACCTCGGCTCACTCAAATATTCATTGTTGTGCACGCTGAGGGATTCGAACCCCCGACCCTCTCGGTGTAAACGAGATGCTCTAACCAGCTGAGCTAAGCGTGCTTTTTATTGAATAGATCCACCAACTTATTTCATATGAATGTTGTTTTTTCTTTTATATAATGAATTTTTGACAAAAAACTTCTGTCATTCTGAACTTGTTTCAGAATCTCAAAACTATGGCTTATGTAGATGCTGAAACAAGTTCAGCATGACATAGATATTAAATGAGATCAACAAATATCATTGTACAATATTTTTTTATTTCTTCCAACCTCTTCTCGTGCCCAGAGCGGGACTTGAACCCGCACACTCCAAAGGAGTCTAGGCCCTCAACCTAGTGCGTATACCAATTCCGCCATCTGGGCATGCATATCACTTTTTTGCAAAAATGATATGTTCCAACTTTAATTTGTCACTTCTTCCGCTACTTCCGCCTTTTCTGCTTCAACTACTTCTTCCACAACCTCTTCTTTTGCTACTGGATTTTCAACTTCTTTTTTCACAATGTCTTTTGCATCTGTATATTTAAAACGCAATGCCTTTGCCACTTTGTCTCGTACATAATACAATTTTGCCTTGCGTACTTTTGCACGCTTTATCAACTCGATCTTATCGATAAATGGAGAAAACATCGGCACCACGATCTCAACACCCACACCATTGGACACTTTGCGCACAGTAACAGTTGGAGAACTGCTTTGGCGTCCTTTGATCGCGATGATCATGCCCTCAAAGATCTGGACACGCTCTTTTTCACCCTCTTTGATCCTGCGATACACCTTGACGACATCTCCCGCGTAAAAATCAATCGTATCTTTGCGTTGCGTTTTATTGAACGCGATTACTTCACTTCGCATAAAAATATATAGTTAAAAATAAGATGGAAAATCGGTTGATTTTTTGTTTCAGAACACAAAAAATGCCTGCCATTACAGCCATAGCGCACCCCTTGTAAAACCTTTCACCATCATAGAGGAAAAAGCATTTTTCGTCAATAGTTCCCTGAATAAAGTAAAAACCGCCGGATCGTGATCCTAGCGGTTTAGTTCCTGGAGTGCTTGCAAGACGATTTCTCTTGCAGAGCATTTCGTCAAAAAATCAATGTGTAGCCACCATTCTCCTTGTGGAGAAAAGATGTTTTGTGAAAGAGAGATAAAAATACTCTCATCTGAAAATTTTCTTTTTTCGTGAAGAAGCGTACGCTCCATCACCTCTTCCACATTCGCATTACCCTGCGTGTACACGCGGTAGATCCTTGCGCCAATCCTTGCAAGGATATATTCCGCATTGCGTTCCGTCGTACGAATGCACACGCCCTGTGCATTAAATTCGATGATCATATGATCCTCCTGTCCAAAATTAAAGAACGTAAATTCATAACAGGATATTATAGATCATAATTCTGATTTTGTCAAGAGCTGGCTTCATGTTTCACGAAACCAGCTCTTATGCCTTTTATCAAACAAAAAGACTGGTCAGAACCGTAGTGATTACGCCTCCAACAAATAATCCGATTGTTCCGGAGATTGCAGGACAGGGATCATTGTGATGTCTACTCCATGTGAAAAACCTCCACCCACACGCAAGCGCAACGATCACCACGACACCTATCCGTATTACATCTCGATCTGCGATCCATTCCATTCTTTCCTCCTCTGTTTTCTTGACGTATGATTTCTCCTTTATATTGCCCACGGTACCATCAAAAAACAAAATAATCAAGGCTTCATCAATCATTGATGATTTCCTCCATCTTTACATTGATCACGCCCGCGCCAAGCGATGCGATCTTTTCAAATGCCACTTTATCCAAGTCGATGATACGGCCGGCAACAAAAGGCCCACGATCATTGATACGCACGATCACAGACTTTCCATTCTCTTGATTGGTCACGCGCGCATACGAGCCGATCGGCATCCATGGATTTGCCGCACTGAGCGTCCCTGTGTGAGCATACCATGAGCATGCTCCCGTATGCTTCTTACCCACCACAACCTTTGTACCCTGCACCACTATCTCGGTCACAGGCTCTTTGGTCACGGTTTCGCTTTTGACATCGCGCGCCACTTCTTCCCCATTATGATATGCCACTTCATAGATAATTTCTTTTGCACCATTTTCTCCTTTTTGCTTTGTAAAACGCTTGAGAAAATTCACCGTGTCATCTTCATTTTCTTCCGTTTTAAATGGGATCTTTTTTGTCACGGTTTCTTCTTTGATGATCACGCGGATGATCGTCGCCTCCATGTCACCATAGACCACCACATCTTTTGCCGGTTTGACGATATCATCCTTTGCGATCGTCACACCGCCACGAATTATCGCTTGTAACAAATTATCACGAAATGTGTGGATCTCCTTCTTGTTATCATCAACTTCCACCGTGACTACATGATCACGATCGATCGTGATCACATCATCATCAAACACCGCCATGTCCCGCGCAGGAAAAACACGATCACGCTCTCCGATCGACGGATCATAATATGCCAGCACATCCGCAACAGTCTTGGCGGGCACATCACGCAAATCGGTCTTGCGACCATCATCATTGATCACAATATGATGCATGTCGGACGATTGCACAAATTGATGCGCCGGACGCAGAAAAAGTGCCCCTGCAATCACGCCGACAATACCGCACAAAACAACCCCAAAAGCCACTTTTTGAATCAATTTTCTCCGCACCCGTTTATGCATACTCCCACTATTATATATGAATACAACAAAAAAATATATCCACATGCTTTAAAATTTGCAGAAAACATGGTACATTTGCACTGTATGTTAGTAGGTGTTTTGCAACACCAAAAGCTCACTTAATACGCGTATTTGAACACATTATCTACCCACAAATTTGCACAATGACCGGTTATGGCAAATGTCGCTTCGTTCATCTTTATTTATTTTATAGAGAAAAAATAAGGCGTTTTCCTCACTATGCTACGAAAGCTGTTTATATTTAATTAATACGTGAAGTATTATGAACGAGATGCAGATAAATAATACACTAAAAACTTTGGTAAAGTTGATTGTCAAGAATAAACAAAATATTATTGATAGCAACCAACAAGACACCTCTGCTTGTTCAAATATTGATGAATCAATGCTTGATAGATTAAGAATTGATGAAAATAAAATTTCAGGGATGATCGAATCTATTAATCAGACAGCAAAACTGGCAAATCCAAAAGGGAGAACTCTGTATACCTACCAACATGAAAACGGTTTAAAGATAGAGAATAAAACAGTTCCGTTTGGTAAAATTCTGATCATTTATGAGTCAAGGCCTGATGTCACAATTGAAGCCACTGCTACCGCTTTTAAAGCCGGAAATAAAGTTTTATTGAAAGGAGGCAAAGAATCCAGGAATACTAATATTTTTTTGGTAAAACTCTGGCAAGAAGCCCTATTTCTAAATGGATTGGATAAAAATCATATAATCTACCTAGACATCAACAGAAAAAAAATGCAAGATGTGATTAGGGACAACAGCTATCAAATTGATTTGATTATCCCAAGAGGAGGGGAGGGGCTTATTAACTTTGTTACCCAAAATACCAATATTCCTGTAATAATAAGTGGCAGGGGAAATAATTTTTTGTATGTAGACAAAGAATCCGATTTTGATATGGCTATCAAAATTATACTAAATGGGAAACAACGAGTGAGTGTATGCAATGCCTTGGATAAAGTTCTCATTAATCAAGATGTGCCTGATATAAAATCAAAAATATTGAGCTTGGTCAACAGCCTAAAAACTAACAATATTGAAATATTAGGATCTAAAAATATATGTGAATTGAATAATCAAATACAAGAAATTGAGGATGAATCAATGTTCGGTGAAGAATTTTTGTCTTTCAAAATATTGCTAATCTTAGTAAATAATATCGATGAAGCCATGGGCATGACAAACAAATACTCTGGTGGGCATTCAGCAAGTATAATCACTACAAACAATAAAACTGCAGAAAAATTTCAAAATGAAGTCGATTGTGCGGCTGTTTATCACAATGCTTCAACGAGATTTACCGATGGTGGTCAATTCGGATTTGGTGCTGAAATAGCAATAAGCACACAAAAATTACATTTTAGAGGTCCCATTGGAATAAATCAATTGGTCACGAACAAATGGTTTATTTATGGTAAGGGACAAATACGAAATTAATCTTTTATCTAACAGATGTTAACTTATGAAAAAGAAATTAATCCTGAAAATTGGGACATCAACCCTTACAGCTGGCACAAATAGAATTTCATACGCAAAAATTGAAGATGTCGCAAGGCAAATAATTGCGCTAAAAAATGATTATGATTTTGTTTTGGTTTCTTCCGGAGCCATTGCAACCGCAAAACAATTTGTTGAAATTAACGGATACAATAAACAAGTAGACTCAAAACAGGCAATGTCCGCGATAGGACAGCCCAAATTAATGAAAATCTATGATGAAATTTTCAGTAGCTTTGGACTAAATATTGCACAATGCCTTATGACTTATAGAGATTTTGAAGATAAAACAGCCAAAATAAACACCAAAAATACGATCAATAAACTTTTAGAGCACAACTATATCCCTATCATAAATGAAAATGATACAGTGGCGATTGAAGAAATTGTTTTGGGAGATAATGATAAATTATCAGCTCTTGTCGCAACAATTACGGATGCTGATTTATTGATCATCGCATCAGATATTGATGGATTATATGACCAAAATCCGCACCTTAACAAAGAAGCAAAGTTCATCAAAGAGGTAAGGGATTTAAAACATGTTGCCTCTTTTGCTAAAGAAAAAAAATCTGATCTCGGGACAGGAGGAATGACATCTAAAATTCAAGCTGCAGAAATTTGTAAAGAAAATAAAATCGAGATGTGGATTGTTAATGGAGGGAAAAACAATTTTTTGATTGATGCTCTTCATGATAAAATACCTTTTACAAAATTTAGGTTTTAAAATATGAAACACGGTTTTATAGGATTTGGAAACTTAGCAAAAGCAGTTCATCAAGGTTTAAAAAGCAATAAGGAACATTCTTTTGCCTATACATCCAAAAGTAATTCATTCGCGGAAATTCAATCATTTGAAAATCTATCGCAATTAACTTCTTTTGCGGATGTAATTTGGTTATGTGTCAAGCCTCAAAATCTTACAGAGGTATTGACGCAACTTAAAAACATTGACCTTAAAAATAAGATTATTATATCTCCTGTCGCAGGAAAGAGCATTGGTGTTATTGAAAATTATTTGGGTAAAAATGTAACCATAGTAAGAATTATGCCAAATCTTGCTATTGCATACAAAAAATCAGTAATAGCATATTGTGCAAATGCGAAACATCACAGGCTTTTAAAATCACTAAAAAAAGATTTATTGACATTGGGTAAAGTAGTGGAATTACAGGAAGGACATTATGATTTATTTACTGCAATTTTTGGAAGTGGTCCAGCATTTTTATTAGCAATACTACAAACACTTAAAAATAAAATAAGCGAATTGGGAATATCAGATCAAGAAGCCAATGATCTACTAATAGAATTGATAATTGGCACTACGACTTATTTTCAAAAAAATTGTACTAAAAAAAGTATTGATGACTTAATAAAAAACGTTACAAGCAAAGGAGGTACGACAGAGGCTGGATTGAACTATATCAAGAAAAATAATCTAAATAAGTTGTTTGAAAATGTTATCATTGAGGCCCAAAAAAAATCTAAAGAGATGAATACGTAAGGAATTTTTGACCTAGCAGGAGCAGGTTTGTAACCTGCTCCTCTTTTTTTAAAAAAAGAAAAGCTCTCCTGTAGATGCCAATGGAGAATTTAGATAAAAAAATACCCATAAAATATGTATACGTGCTTTAAAATTTGCAGAAAACATGCTACATTTGCACTGTGTGTTAATAGGTGTTTTGCAACACCAAAAGTTCGCGTAACATACAAATTTTGGCTTTTATACGATTGAAGTTCACTTAATAACCAGTTATGAAAAATAATTTTGGCCACAATTTTTTATTTTTTTAATTCAATACATTTATGTTAAAGATAGCTCTGTTCGGTTGTGGAGGTTTTGCTAAAAATCACATTAAGGAGCTGTCAAAGCGAGACGATGTAATTGTGCAATATTTTATAGACCCATCAGCTGAAAATAGAAATTCCTTGGGAAATATTTATAATACTGAAAAAGACATCGTTCCATCAGGATTTGATAGTTTGGATGAATTTCTTTCTTCCAACCCAGAATTTGACGCGGCTATTATCGTTTCTCCGCCAAAAACACATTTTGAAATAGCCTCAGCTATAATAAAAATGGGGAAATCAGTTTATGTTGAGAAGCCATTTACAGTCGATACAGAAGAAGCAAAAAAGCTTTGTCGGCAGGCAAAAGAAAAAAATGTTGAAATTGAGATTGGCGCTAATAGATGCGTGTTTCCAGCTTACAGAGCAGCGGCCAAAGCATTACGAGAAGGAAGAATTGGAGATTATAAGGCAGTATCTATGTATTATAGACATAACTGGGAAGGAAACACACAAAATAATTGGAGGCAAAACTCTTCTGAGCCAGCTGCCGGACTTCTCGCCGACCATAGCCCCCATTACAGTCATTTTCTATTTACTGACTTAGGATTTAGGCCTAACGAAATTAGACACATGGGAACTAGATTTAATGAGCATGGAGTCGATGTTGACATTTGTTATGGAATGATGGATGAAGCTGGAAGAGCTGCTTATGTTGTTATGGATGGATCACCTTCCGATGATCACAGAGAAGAAGTGATTAAAATTTATGGAAGTGAAGGAATTATTAAAATAAGATTTGAAGGCAAATCCAGTAGCGCCTATATCGAAAAGGATGGCAAGGAGGAAAAAATTGAGATTGATAGCGCTCTTGAAGAAATAAAATCATTGGGAATAAAGGATTTTAAAAGCCATCCTGCCTTGATACATAATTTCGTTGCCTTATTAAATGGCGAGGTGCAAAAAAATGCAAATCCAGGCAGAGAAGGAATTATGCCAATTTATTTAACAGAATTAGTTGAGAAATCAAGAGGAAAAACGAAAGAAGATTCATTATCAAAAGAAGAATTACAAGAACTTTCCGAACAAGTTAATGATAATGGCGAATTGGATATCGAAAAAATGAAAGAGTTTTTTAATAGAGGCAAAGAGATGAAAGTCGATAGCAGTATTATTGGAAATGAGTCGCAAGAAAATACAACACGAAATGAAATAAATAGAAGATTTTTAAGATAAATAGGTTATAAAAAATTGTGGCCAAAATTACATCCGATAACACCAAGTATCTGGCTCCTCTAAAAAACAATTATGAATTTTGAAATCAAAAATACGGCAGAAGTTCCAAAGGATGTTGAGACTGAAAAAAAGAAACTGTTCGCTCAGACAACGGTCTACATCAATGCTGGCGGAAGAGGAACGCGGTTAGAATCAATTTTTCCAAAAGGTCCATCAGGTGTGACCAAAGCCCTCATTGATTTTAATGGCAAGCCAATGGTCAAAAATCACACAGACCTTTTGTCTGAATTGGGTTTTAAAAATATTATTGTCGGCGCCGGTGATCATTTGGATATCAAAGAATACTATGCCGGACAAGAAAATGAAAGACTACGGGTTGCAAACACAGAAACGCAAGAAGACACTGGCGGTGATTTGATCAAGGCTATACGCGAAACGGAAAATAATGGAAAAAATGTCCTCGTCGAAAATGTTGATACCGTGTTGTATGTAAAAAATTTAGTGGATCTGTTGGCGCAACACGAAAAATCAGATGCCACTGCGACAATTGTATTAACCACAAAAAAAGGTGTCCCAAATGAAGAAGCTTTTTTTGTTGATAAAAATGGCAGGGTGATTTTTAGCAGAGAAGCAAGACAAGAGCATGCTTTGGTGGAACCAGAACAATGGACGGGCTTTAAGGCAAGCAGTACCGGCACCGTCATTTTTAAAACAGATTTTTTGCGATCATACGATTGGCAACCGGGACAAGAGCCGTTATCAGCGTACAGAGATCTGATCCCTGAATTGATCAAGCGAGGAGAATTGTTTGCTTATAATAATGAAAATAATCTTTTTACAGACACCGGCACACCAGAAAAATATCATCAAATCAAAAGACATGAAAAAAAATTATTCGGGGCATTGGAAAAAAAGTACCTAGATCAAGATAAAAAATAAAGTTATGGCAAACAAAATCAAAAAATGGGAAGAGCTTTCACGTGAAATTGTTTTTCAAAAGTATAGTCGAAAAATTGAAAAGGTTGTTTTTCGCATGCCTGATGGGAAAGAAAACGAATTTTATATCAAAAAAGAAGGACCCTCTGTAGGAATATTGGCATTAACCAAAAACAACGAGGCTATTTTAGTAAAACAATTTCGCCCAGGGCCAAATGAGATTTTAAATGAATTGCCTGGCGGTTATGTGGACAAAGACGAAACCCCGGAACAAGCTGCCGAAAGAGAATTGCTTGAAGAAACAGGCTACAGAGGCAAGGCCACATTAGTTACGGAAGCTTTTGATTGTGCATATTCAACCATGCGACGTTATTGCGTTGTCGTGACTGAATGCGAAAAAGTTACTGAACAAAAATTAGATCAGACTGAATTTATGGAAGTGATATTATCTTCATTGGAAGATTTTAAGATTATGTTGCGAACTGGAAAAAATACAGATATTGAAATTGGATTTTTAGGACTCGACTATTTGAAATTATTATAAAAATCACACTTTGTAAAAGACTTCATCAGGAGCAGGTTTGTAACCTGCTCCTTCATTTTTTATAAAAAAAGAAAAACTCTCCTGCACGTGTCAATGGAGAATTTAAATAAAAAAAGCGTCAAGGAATATTGTTTCCTTGACGCTTGATGCAGGACCGACCTTTGAATCACCGTTCAAACTCCTCAATGGCTCTTTTGACAGTGTACTGAGCGCTGAGATTATTGATTATCACAATTTTATCCAAATATGCACTTGCAAATTGAAACATGTGATGTATATCAGGAATGACCGTGTCCATCGTAACTTCTTTCTCGTCAACCCCCAGTTGTCTTGCTGTAGATTTTATCACATAATCCACCACCGTTGTATTACTCATTGACATCCTCCTTTTTGATAAAATACATTTCATTTAACAGAAATTCAGAGATCGTACATGATTTCAACACTATCATCCTGTAAAAAGAACTTCCAGATAGTATACATCGTTTCAGCAAGAGGTCAACAACACATTTCAGCGAATTCTTCTATTTCGGGCGATATTGCAATGCTTCGGCGATGTGTTTGACTGTGATATTTTCCTCTCCTTCCAAGTCCGCGATCGTGCGGGCGAGTTTGATCATGCGGTAGTATGCACGAGCGCTGAGGTCCAGTCTTTCTGCCGCGTCACGCAAAAGTTTTTTAGACGGTGCGTCTAGCACACAGTGCTTTTTAAGCATGCGTTGATCCATTTCTGCATTGATAGCACCTGTTGTCGCAAATCGCTTGTGTTGCATCAATCGTGCACGCTCCACGCGTTTTCTGATATGCGTGCTTTCTTCACTGTAGTCTTCCCCGTCCAACTTATTGACCGCGATACGTGGCACGTCCACATGCATATCGATGCGATCCAGGATCGGCCCGGAGATCTTTTGTGTATAACGGATCACTTGTGACGGCGTGCATGTACATTCTTTTTGTGGATCAGTCGCAAATCCGCACGGGCACGGATTCATCGCCGCCACGAGGATAAAATTTGCCGGAAACGTAACGGATGATTTGGCACGTGCGATCGTCACGATGCCATCTTCCAATGGCTGACGCAAATTTTCCAGTACGGCACGCGGAAATTCAGCAAACTCATCGAGAAAAAGCACCCCGCGATGCGCCAGCGTGATCTCTCCCGGCTTGGGATTTGTGCCACCACCGATGAGCGATACTGCTGACGAACTGTGATGCGGCGAACGAAACTGCCTCAATGTGATCAATTGTTGATTGCCGGAAAGCAATCCTGCTATAGAATAAATCTTTGTAATATCGAGAATTTCTTTTTTTGACAAGCGTGGCAGGATCGTGACAAATGTCTTGGCAAGCAACGTCTTGCCGGAGCCAGGTGGTCCGTGAAAGATCACATTATGTCCACCGGCGGCGGCAATTTCCAATGCGCGTTTTGCATGTTCGTGTCCTTTGATATATTTGAAATCATATGAACCGATCACTGTCTCATCATCACTGACGTCGACATCAACTCTCTGTGCCGGAGCAATGATTTCCCGTCCACTCAAATGCATCACCAACTGACGCAGATCATGCACAGGGATCACATCGATCCCGTCCACAGCTGTTGCTTCTTGTACGTTTTTTTCCGGCACATAAATCTCCGCAAAGCCTTGATCTTTGGCAAAAATCGTGATCGGCAACACACCATTGATCGCACGCACACTACCGTCCAATGCCAATTCACCGATAAACATTTTATTGTCTGTATTGCACACAAGCTGTCCTGTCGCAGACAAAAACCCGATCGCAATCGGCACATCATAGATTGGACTGGATTTTTGCAGATCGGCCGGTGCCAGATTGACCGTAATGCGACCACACTGGTGGGGTGGCTTGAAACCGCTATTTTTTACCGCACTGGATACGCGATCACGAGACTCTTTGACTGCTGTGTCTGGCAGTCCCACGAGAGTAAAGTTATGCAATCCACTGCTAAGCACGTCCACTTCGATCTCCACGATCGCTCCCGCAAGTCCGATCGTTGCTGCAGAAATAATTTTTGATGGCATGAGCAAAATGTAAACAAATTACACAAACATAGTTTTCTATCATATTGCGGAGCCCGGCAAAAGTCAATTTATGACTTTCGCATCGTCTGCCAAAGCAAGAAACCTGCGCCAACAGTTATAAGCGCATCCGCAAAGTTAAAAGAAGAAATATTCAAAAACGGCATATAATCGATCACACAACCATATCGTATGCGATCGATCACATTGCCGATTGCCCCCGCAAAAATAAGGACGAATGCTATTTGTATGATAAATCGTGCCTTCATCATTGTGCGCCAGTACATGCTCAAAGCAACAATGATGACTAGCCACAAAATAATAAAAAAGATTTGGGGGAGTTGCACACTAAAAGCTACTCCTCGATTGCACAAATACGCCACACGTCCGACAACAAACACTTTGATCACTTGATCCACAATGACCAAAAAAAACAAAACACCGATCCCGCAGAAAAAACTGCGAAATCGATGCCATTGCATTTCTCGTATCTTATGCGCGAACATTTGTGCGTGCTGCAGGATAAGCTTTCAATCGATCGAGATTGATCTCTTCTCCTGTTTCTTCATCGGTGCCGTACGTGCCTTTTTCCATTTTTTCCAACGCATCAATCACATCCTTCAATTGTGTTTCCAGAGATTGTTCCACTGCGAGATTATCTACATACTGCTCTACTTCTGTGGCATTTTCTTCATCATGCTCGCCCAAATTCTCAGAAAAAGTCGTCTCGTAGTCTCCTTTCTCATTTTGCTTTTTTCCCAGCCGTGCCAATTCACCATCCAATTGCGCTTTTTCTGCAATCAGCATTTCTTTCAATTCTTGCATCGTTTTATCATCAATTGCCATATTTCTTTAGTTTAAAGTTTAAAGTTTATAAAGTTTCAGCCAACAGCTGATTTGACTTTGACGGAAAAAGTATATCATTCCTTTCCGTTTTTAACCCCATAACACATGTAGTGTATCAAATCAAAGAAAAACTGTCTAGAAATAGATATTTTTTATGTGTGTAACATTATGCACTTTTCCATCTTTGATGATCACAGAGATCGCATCCATACGCCAATTTTTTTGCCACAGATCAAAAGATTTGACATAACATTCTGCCACACGTTGCATTTTGCGTAATTTGCTTTGCGTGATTTGCTCTTCGGGCAAAACGAAATCTTGTACATGATCCACGACACGCGTTTTTACCTCCACAAAAACGATCTCGCCATCTTTTGCCTGCGCCACAATGTCGATCTCGCCCAATCTTTTCCCTTTGAAGTTATACCAATTTTTATGCAAAATTTTGTATCCCTGTTTTTTGAGATATTTTACAGCAAGATCCTCACCCAGTGTACCCACAGATTTTTTTTCCTTTCTCCACAAAAACATCACCATTTACCTTTTAGAAAATCACCATCTCACAGTAATTCTTGCCATTCATCAGGATCTTCTCTGCGACATATATAATATTCTCGTTGCAAATATGCCAGGTCTTCTTTTGCCCCATTCAATATTTTGTCGCTCACATTCTTTTCGTCTTTTTGTGCCAAATCGATCATGATGGCCAATGTAGTAAAATAATTGTCCAATCTCACACACACATCCACATCCCGCTTTCTCCTTCTGGCAATCTCTTCGCTATCAGAGAATTCAACAGCACAATCGCGGACAAACATTTCCGCAAAGAATGACGGCACGCCTATTGCATCGCGACTGATTACACTACAATCACATATCTTATAGGGAAGAACCTGCTTTTTCATATTATTATTTATTACTATTTAATGATCTTATAAGAATCTTTTGCAATGATGATGTGATCCAATAATTCTATGCCCAAAATTTTTCCCGCCTCCACCAGCTGTTTTGTAATAGCAATATCGCTTTCTGACGGCGTTGGATCACCGGACGGATGATTGTGCGCAACAATGACTGCCGCGGCAGAATACTCGATCGCCGGCTTAAAAACCTCCCGCGGATGCACAACATTTGCTGTTAAACTACCGACAGAAATAGTTTCATCATGGATCACTTTGAAATGGCTATTGAGATAAATGCCCCGAAAGTGTTCTTTGGGCAAACGTCCGATCTCCTTCAGATATTCAAATGCTTCTTTCGCTGTGCGAATTTGCGCCAATCCATTTTCATTTTTTTGAAAAAAGCGCCTGCCCAATTCAAACGTAGCAACGATCTGACACGCTTTTGCCAATGGAATGTCTAGACCACCGTTGATCTTTTTTGGATTTTTGTTGTTGGCAAGTGTCTTTTCTCCATATTCTTTTAAGATTCTTTCCGACATTACAAAAACCTCTTCCTTTTTTGTCCCTGTCCCCAAAACAACAGCCAACAACTCCACACATGAAAGCGCCTCGACGCCATCGCTTAATAATTTTTCACGTGGCTTATCCTCCGGCAACATGTCTCTGATCTTGAGAACATATTTTTTTTCCTGAGAATCTTCCATGATCATATCCTGATCTTTTAGTGTGTATTTTTTCATCAAAAAATTTTATTTTAAAATAGGCGCATTCATTTTAACAATCAAACTATCCCCAGTCAATTATTCGTTCATATTGCGTTAATGTTTCTCGCCACATTATTTTTCAAACAAAAAAATACGTGAATTATTTCATTATCAATGGTCATCAGCGACGTGATGTACATCCTCCGCGTTGACCCACAAACCAGAAAACATGGCGGCCATTGTTTCGTGTATTTCACGCGAATGAATAAGCACTGCTGAAATATTTTTCATAGATGATATGAACGCAACTTTATCATCAAATATGATAATCACCGATTGAAATTTGCCATGCATGATCTTTGGGAGGTAGCGCGGATTCCTGTCGTGAACGTCCTCAAGTGTCAATGCCTGTGCATCTGGCGTATGTTCCCAAAGTGATCGTGCTTTGATGCGGTTTTCTTTTCGCGTTTTAATATAATAACGGGCATAATTACTATCAAATTCACTGAAAAAATTTTTCTTTGGTGCAATAATGCTCCATTCTCGACTGCGACAATACAGCGCTTCTTCTACAACCAGCTTAATACCTTCACTGCCTTCAAAATGGGATACTGTGAAATCCTCTTCCTTTTGTTTGCTACGATCCATCAAAAGCGGAATGATCGTGTCAACTTCTTTTTTCTTTTCTTGTAACAATTTGATCTCTCGATCAAGAAATTTTTTGATATTCTCAGGAGATGTCATAGTGAACAACAATTTTGCACCTGTACCGCTCTCACGTTTTGACACCAATCCTTTTTGAGTCAAGGTATCGAGCGCATGATAGATCGTCGTTCGATTGATCCGTGTTGTTTTTTCCAACTCTTTCACACTGATTGTTTCATAAGAGAGTCCAACAAGATAAATATCAATTTCTGTATCAGTAAGACCCATTTCATGAAGAATATTTTTAATTTGAGACATATTATTAAAAATTTCACTTATGCATCAATTATAGCCATATTTACATTAGTGTCAACATATCATTGTATGTCATTATCCTTTATTACTCTAGTATTTTTATATTGTCATTTTTTTGTTATAAACACTTATTGACGATTTATCCCCATCTTCTATGATGATATTGTCATTTGGTACATTAACAATTTGTATAAAAACCAACGTGTCATCAATCAAAAAAGGAGATTCTGCTATGAAAATACTCATTACTGCCGGCAATACTCTCGTACCTATTGATCGCGTGCGTGCAATAACCAACATCTTCAAAGGAAGAACGGGTGCTGCAATTGCAAATTTCTGTTCTCGTTCGGGAGCAAATGTCACACTGGTCACATCAAATCCGGACATTGTTCCTGTTGTCCCTACTGTGACGATCATTCCATACAAAACATACGCCGATCTCGCTGAGATCATGCAACAACAGATCATGCATGGGTCATACGATGCTATCATCCACTCGGCTGCGGTAAGTGATTATTCTGTAAGTGGCATATGCATAAAAGACGCAAATGGACAGCTGGTAAAAATCGATGCTACACAAAAAGTATCATCAAAACATGCTGAGCTCTATATGGAACTTTCACCCACGGAAAAACTCATTGATAAAATCAGATCTGACTGGGAATTTTCCAGGATGCTCATTAAATTCAAACTGGAAGTGGGACGATCCTATGATGAATTAATTGCTATCGCTTTGGCAAGTGTTCGATCGTCCAATGCTGATCTCATTGTTGCAAATTGTTTGGAATGGTGTGATCGATCAGCAATGATCATTTATGCGGATGGCGCATATATAGAAGTCGATCGCCATAAGCTACCGGAAGAATTGTGGAGGAGGATAAAGAGATGAAAAAAATTCTACTAGGTGTGACGGGTAGCGTTGCCGCAAAATTAACGCCAAAACTCGTGAATCTTCTTGAAACATCGCGTTATGAGGTGAGAGTTGTTGCTACTGAATGGTCCCTTTACTTTTGGGATCCAAAAACTGTAACTGTCCCTGTTTTTCGTGAAGCAGATGAATGGTCGGGTTTCAGTTATATAAAAGACCAACCCATTTTACACATTGATTTGTGCAATTGGGCTGATGTATTTTTGATTGCACCACTAACTGCTAACACGCTCGCTAAAATGGCGTGTGGCATATGTGACAATCTCATCACATCCGTGATAAGAGCATGGCCACTGGAAAAATCATTGGCGGTAGCGCCGTCCATGAACACACACATGTGGTTAAAACCCTTAACAAATCGCCACGTCGCAAATCTGGTGAATGACTACCATGCAGAAATCATCTATCCGATTGAGAAACAGTTGGCGTGTGGTGAATATGGCATAGGTGCTATGGCCGAATTATCAACGATTATGGCAACATTGGAGCAAATAATCGTCAAAACTCATGGAGGCTTATCATGAAAATAACTATTTTTGGCGGACCAATCCATCAGAGTATTGATCCTGTAATGATGCTTGTTCCTACAGGAAAAGGTCATCTGGCACAGGAAATTGCAAGAGAGATGAGACAACACGTTGATGAGGTAGAATTGATTGGCAATTTTGATGGTAAGTTCACGCATGATTTTCATGCGATCGAACAAGCAATTGAAAGTCTTGACTCACACATAGTGATCTTCATGCCGCATCTGCCAAACTTTTTTGCGCACCAACATCTTGATCATAGTACAAGCCCTGGTCAGAAAATCCGGGTGAATGATGACGGTGTGGCAACGCTTGATCTTCATAGAGCGCCAAAGCTTCTGCCTCTGGTAAAGAAGCTTCATCCGGAAGTGCTTCTCGTACCGTTCAAGATCGCGGATCCTGATATGTCGATGGTTGATATTCTTCGCTGGATGCTCAACGCACACGCCGCATTGGCTGTGTATTCTCGACTTGGTAATTCGCAACACTTTTGGATCCTTGATGTCTTGGGCAATGAGATTGCTTGCACGAGAGCCAATTTGCCACAAGTATTAGCAACAGAAATCCTGCATTTCACACGCGCAATTCGACGGCGATCAAAGCACGTGAGTGATAGCATTCCCTCTGTACCCCATGTGAAAGATTTCCTAGATTTTTCTCATGCCATGCAACCGGCATTCTCGCAGATCATCCAAAAAAATGTAGGTAGTGGACGCTGGCCGGGTAACTTTTCTTTTCGATGCACATACGGATTTCTGTCTGCACGTTTCGATCAAGGCTTTGTCATCACAAAGAGAAATGTGGCAAAATCCGGACTGACACAAAAAGATTTCGTCTATGTCGATGGGACACTTCATAATGAAGCACTTCATTATGCAGGATCGGCAGACGCAAAACCAAGCGTTGACGCACCTGTGCATCGTGTAATTTATGCGGAGTTGCCATGGGTACAGGCCATTGTACATGGACACCTCTTCTGTGAGGGATCGTACGTATATCCTGAGAAATTAACACGATGGCCATGCGGAGCAGAAAACGAAGCATATGAGGTAATCGCAAAAGCGCCCAAGGAAATGCATGATCTTTGGGTGGCAAATATTGATGGTCACGGATTCATTGCTCTCATTGGATCTGATCAAATCACGACCGGTCTCAAAAAATTACGCCTGTCGCAATATGCGATAAACCACTAATCAAATATCCCGTTACTTTTAAAAAAGTAACGGGGCTTTTTATCCCGATAACGACTTATGCACATCATATACATACCCTCATCAACAAAACAAAAAACGCTTTTTACAGCGTTTGTTGTTAAACATTTTCCGGCGAATTTTCTTTGTTTCTCATCGAGAAATGTTTAGAAAGATTCACCGGGCACCAAGTGGCCCGAATAGTAAATAAAACTTGGGCATGGTGCCCGGTATAGTTCGCATGCACGAACATGTAACCTAATGAAGTGGTCTCGCACCGGGTGAAGTATGCGATATACTTACGGAGTCTACATGTATTTTCTGTACATGCAATGTGCAACAACATTCCCTATATTCTGTTGTTGATACTTCCACCATCCTACGGATAACCCCTATTTTGTTTAAAAGAACAGATCCATTTAATTTTTTTATTTGTTTTCATGGACATTACCTCCAAATTTTTGAAGATAACTATTTTTATTTTTGTTTAAAATTATGCGAAGCGTGGGAAATTTGAACTGCTCCGCGTGCATCGATTATTTAATCAATGCAGTAGGACAGGGGAAGGATTTCCAACCACAAATAGGGGGAAATTGTGATTGGAAATTCTTCCTCCGTCAATATGCGATTTTTAAAGAAAGCGTTTTCTGTGGATATCTCTTGCCTCACACTTACAAAGTAATTATAGCACATTTTTTACCCTCGGTCAAAGCTTGGTGCCCAATTTCCTTGTAAATAAAATGCTTTTTGACATTGCAAAAACTTTTTATACAGCAATAGTTTACACATACTCTTTTAAAAAAGAAAATCTTTTTATTTTTAATGTAATTTATACACACGTTATACACATAATCACATGTTATCCACAATGAATTTCCTGATCAACCTCTCTTCTGCTGTTGCAAAAAACGCACACAAGCAAAATGGCCTCTTTACCATGTCAAGAGTTCATCATTTATCGTAAATTTTTAATATGTAAATTCTCCTGATTTTGAAGGTGCTATCGTATCATTTTTAATATCATCCAACATTGCACGCAATGTATCTTTTGATGTACCAACGATGAGCCTCTGACCATTGATCGTATAGTCAACAGAGTATGATTCGCTTTGATCAAGATTTGTATATCTGATTGGATGCGTATTGTATGTACTATCATTGAAAATAGCACTCTGTGGCACAACGATCAGGTTATCAAAAAATAATGCCAGACTTTTTGGCAGCTCAGATTCTTTTGTCTTAAGACTTTCCTGTAAAAGATTAACGTTCTTCGTATCAATTGCAAGTCCAAAACGCACACCATAGGAAGGATCCTTGTATGCGTAGATCTCAAAGTTTTCTTCAAGGGATGATATGATCTCTTGTGGTAAATTGATGCCAGAGGAGATCGCAAACACATGAAATGATACTGGGTTATTATGCGCATCCGTCACAATAAATTTTACAGGTTCTTGAATATCCGAATTTTGCATATTACCTTTGATCGTTTTAAGCCCGCTTGCAATGTCATTTTTTGCTGTTGCACTTTCCACATCAAAAGAAAAATAATTTGGCAGGTCTAAAGCATAGGCGTGAGATTCTTCCGGAGATACAACTTTATCGTCCACAACAGTTTCCTCCACGGGGAGATCGATCTCAACCGGCGCACGACGATTCATCAATAAATATCCACCAAACAACATCGCGCCAATCAAAAACAAAACAACAAAAACGATCATGACACTATGCAGGGAATTTTTTTTCTGAGGCGGTGTGGATGGTTTTTTCAATGGCAAAGGAACCCCTTCTTGCACCATATCACTTGGCACCTGGTTAATTCTTTCCTGTTGTTCCTTTTTTGGTGTGTTTGCAAAAGGATCTGTTGATGATTGTTCTTGTGCATCCAAAAATGGATTTGCTGCGAGATTTTGTTGCAATTGCTCATTTTTTCCAAAAGTTCCTTTACTTTCCATTTTTCCCTCATTTTTTTCTTGTGATGTTTTTGGCATAGTGGTAGCATCTTTTTTCATCGTATGCACTTCAAAAACATAAGCGGGATCTATTGTTGTATTATCGGATTTTTTTGTTTTATTTTCCATATATCATCTTTTTTAAACAAAAGACATTACATAAAATGTAATGTCTTCATTATACACCATATTGCACAACTCAGGAAATACTCACGGTCAATTGCTTGATGGTTTATCTTTGATCAGGTTTCGGGATCAAGACTTTCATCGAAAGATTTACACGACCTTGTGCATCGATCTCTTTCACTTTTACCGCTACCTTATCGCCAATTTTTACCACATCTTCTACTTTGTTTACTCGCTGATGTGCGAGCTCGCTGATGTGTACCAAGCCATCTTTACCAGGCAACACTTCTACAAAAGCGCCAAAATCCATAATGCGCACAACGGTTCCTTCAAATATCTCTCCAGCCACAATCTCTCTCGTGAGATCATGAATGATCGAACGTGCCATTTCTCCGCCTTTTGCATCTACCGCTGTGATAAATACACTTCCATCATCCTCGATATCGATATCAACACCTGTTCTTGCAATGATGTCATTGATCACTTTACCACCTGGTCCGATGACATCGCGAATTTTGTCCGGGTTGATCTGCATAGTGATAATACGTGGAGCAAATGGGGAAAGGTCAGCATTTGGCACTGGAATTGTTGCCAACATTTTACCCAAAATATGCATCCGTCCTTCACGTGCTTGCATAAGCGTTGCACGAAACATCTCCGTGTTGATACCTGCCATCTTCACATCCATCTGTACAGCAGTAATTCCCTTTTCCGTTCCTGCAACCTTGAGATCCATATCGCCGTAATGATCTTCTGCACCTTGAATATCCGAAAGCACCTTGTATTCTCCTGTTGTAAAATCCGTCATCATGCCCATCGCAATACCACTTACTGGCCGCACAATCGGTACGCCGGTATTCATTAATGACAATGTTGATCCACATGTTGCCGCCATTGATGACGAACCGTTTGACTCTAAAATTTCTGAGACAAGCAAAATTGTATATGGAAAAACTTCTTTTGTCGGAATAACCGGCATCAGTGCTTTTTCTGCAAGCGCCCCATGTCCAATCTCCCGTCGTCCCGGTCCGCGCATAAAGCGTACTTCCCCCACAGAAAATGGTGGGAAATTGTAGTGATGGATATAGCGTTTTTTCTCATCAACTTCCATAGTATCAATGATTTGCTGATCACCAGGCGCACCAAGTGTTGTTACAGTCAATGCCTGTGTCTCACCGCGCGTAAAAAGTCCGGAACCATGCGTGCGTGGCAGAAGCCCCACCTCACACGTGATCGGTCGAATTTCCGCTGTTGCGCGACCATCCGGTCGGCGATCATTCTTGATGATGTTGCGATGCACAATTTCATCACACACCTCATCAAACACAAGAGAAAACACATCATTAAAACCTATGAGGTCTTCTTCGGCAAGACTTTGCAATAACTCTTCTTTTGTCGATTCCTTCACTTTTGCCGTTTGTTCTGCAATTTCTGCCTTTGTGCCATAAAGCGCAGCCTCAATATTATGCTTGACCAACACCTCTTTGATACGATTCTCACATACTTGAGTACCCATGAGATATGTTGCTTCTCTCTTTTGCTTACCAGCTTCTGCCGCAATACCTTGGATGAATTGTGCAATCTGTGTAACAACAACATGTCCCGCCTCAAAAGCCCGCACAACATCCTCTTCTGGTATTTCATATGCTCCCGCTTCGATCATATTGATCTTTTCTTCTGTGCCGGAGAGTGTAAGATTCATTGTGCTTGCCACTTCTTGCTCCGTTGTCGGATTGATTACTATTTGTCCATCCACCATACCAACTTCCACAGCAGCCACAGGACCATTCCATGGAATATCCGAGATTGATAGTGCCGCTGATGCCGCAATGATCGAAATAATATCCGGATCATTTTGTCCATCAATTGACTGCACAGTGATCACCACCTGCACTTCATTGCGCATGCGCATGTCAAAAAGCGGTCGAATTGTACGATCGACTGCACGTCCAGCCAAGACTGCCTCATCACTTGGACGTCCTTCACGCTTGATAAAACGTGAGCCCTTGATCTTCCCCGCTGCATAATAACGCTCTTCATAATCCACCATGAGGGGGAAATACCCCATCACATTGCTCTTGTCCTTACTCATCACGGCAGTCGCCAATACCTGCGTATCACCATACCGCACTGTCACAGCACCACTTGCTTGTTTTGCCAACTTCCCTGTTTCAATGGTAAGTGTGCGCCCAGCCACATCCAGCGACCACATTTTCTGTTCACCCATATATATGAACGGAAGAAACTACTTGCATGAACTATAAATATACATACACACACTGCATATACATTCAATGCAATACATATAAGTATCTTCATAGACCTCAAATAATCCTCCCGTATTTTACAATTTAACTGCATCCAGTGTGTCACATTTTCCCCCAAAAGTCAAAGAAATATTTGACCTATTGCATAGTTAGTCCTTTTGTAGTATAGTGAACGATGTAATTGATTTATTTTCTCGTGTATGGTGGTGATCTGATTACGACCATATCGCAGAAGCAAAACACTATGGCTCTGACAAAACGTCAAAAAGCGAACGCCACAAAAGATGTAAAAAGGCATGATACGGATACAGGCTCTCCAGAATATCAAGTTGCCCTTTTTACCACACAGATTTCCAAATTAACAGCACATCTCAAGAAGAACAAGCAAGATTTTCACTCACGCAGAGGACTTCTAAAGATGGTAGCAAAACGCAAAAAACTCCTTGATTATCTCGCACGGACGGATGAAAAAACCTATAAAAAAGTCGTAAAAAAACTTGAACTGAGAGAGCGTAAATAATACGCTCTTTCCTTTTTATAATCTGTGCTAAAATAGCAATATATTATTTATACTACTTTTATGAAACACAAAGATCAGCGCATAGGGCTTCTTATTGACATACAAAATCTCTACTACAGCGCTCGCGTACTTTATGGACGCAAGGTAAACTTCAAAAACCTTCTCTCTTCTGCTGTGGAGGGTCGCAAACTCATTCGTGCAATCGGTTATGGCATCTCCACAGAAGAGGCTCAGGAGGAAAAATTCTTTGACGCATTGGAAAATCTCGGATTTGAGGTCAAAACGAAAGATCTACAAATTTTTGCCGGCGGGCAAAAAAAGGGAGACTGGGACGTCGGCATCGCGATTGATGCGATCAAATTATCCAAAAGTGTTGACGTTATCATTCTTGCTTCCGGCGATGGCGACTATGTCCCTCTTGTGGAATACATCCAAAATACTACCGGTTGCCGCGTAGAAGGCGTTGCCTTTGGCGAATCCACAAGCACACGACTGATTGAAACGCTTAATGATTTTCTCAATCTTTCTTCCGACAAAAAACGTTTTTTGATCTAAAAAATACCGCTCTCTTGCATTTTTACGTTTTTTGTTCTATACTGGTCAAACAATGGTAATTATTAAACAAGTGAATACTTGCCCACATATTTGTGGATAAGCGGAGAAAATGTCTTAATTTTCCCCGATACGCTTTCTTAATAATTTCCCTTTGTGGAAATTTTTTGCATCTCTCGTAAATTATTAACAATCCACTATGAGATGCGTGGATTATGGATCAACACCAATGTATGTGTTTGACCCACAAATGAACCTTTATGGCAAAGACTGATGAACTGTTAGACAAGATCGTAGAAGAAGTCAAGGCAAGTAGCAAAGCAAAAGCAGAAGCTGCTGCCCAAGTAAAAATTGAGAAATCAAACCCCCAACCAGAGCCAATTGTGGATGATATGGCTACTCTTTTGGACACCGACACAATAAAAGTGCCTCACGTGGGCGATGTAGTCGAGGCAACTGTTATTGATATTTCTGCAAGCGTGGTGTTATTGGACATTGGCCCGATTGGTACAGGCATGGTAATTGGTCGCGAAGCAAAGAGCGGTCTTTCTGCTGATGAAAAATTGCGCCCAGGAAGCACGGTACAAGCAACAGTTGTTGACTTGGACAATGATGAGGGCTATATCGAATTATCGATCCGTGAAGCTTCTTACGAACGTGCATGGGATGATCTTCGAGAAAAAATGGAAAACAAAGAAACGATCATGGTCAAGATGCTCGATGCAAACAAAGGTGGTCTCATGGTAGAGGTCAATGGTGTCGTGGGATTCCTTCCTGTATCACAATTGTCAAGCAAAAACTATCCACGCGTAGAAGATGGCGATAAAAATAAAATTCTTGATTTGCTCAAACGATTGGTAAGCCAAGAACTGCCTGTGCGCATCATCGATATCAATCAAGAAGAGGAAAAATTGATCGTTTCAGAAAAAGCCGCCCTCAGCGATCGTGAGCGCAAAGCAATCTCCGGATTACACGTAGGTGACACGATCACTGGTGAAGTGAGTGGTGTTGTCGATTTTGGTGCATTTGTCAAATTTGTTCCGGCTGGCGCTGATCTTGCAGACGAAGATGCTCGACTAGAAGGATTGATCCATATCAGCGAGCTTGCATGGCAATTGATCGACAATCCGCGTGAAGTGATCAAGGTGGGTGATCGAACAGAAGCAAAGATCATCGGCATTGATGATACACGCATTTCACTTTCAATCAAAGCACTCAAAGAAGACCCCTGGACTAAAATCACTGAAAAATACACTGTGGGACAGATCTACAAAGGAAAGGTTGACAAGATCAATCATTTCGGTGCATTTGTTTATCTCGATAACGATATTCACGGTCTTGCACATGTAAGCGAGTTTCAAGAAATGTACCCGGGCAAAAAACTCGATGAGAAGATTGCCCTAAAAGAGGAATTCATGTGGAAAATCCTATCAATTGAACCGAAAGAGCATCGCATGGGACTTGTACTCATCGATGAAAAAAAGATGAAGGAGCTGGAGTCAAAAGCTGATGCGCCAAAAGAAGAGGTTGCACCAAAAAAATAGTCTCAATGCGCCCGGAAATGTTTCCGGGCGCTTTTGTTTCATAGATAATACATTTAATTATACGAATATATGATTATCACGATCACAGGAGATCCCGGCTCCGGCAAAAGCACGATTGGCAAAAAATTAGAACGGGATCTCGGTTACAAAAGATATTATATGGGCCAAATTCGTCGCGACGCGGCAAAAAAGAAAGGGATGACATTGGAAGAATATAATGCATATGGCGAAGAGCATCCCGAGACAGACCACGACGTGGACGCCTACCAGAAAAAGCTTGGCGATACAGAAGATAATTTTATCATCGAGGGTCGCACAAGTTGGTTTTTGATCCCACAATCCGTCAAAATTTATATCAAAGTAGATCCATTGGAGGGGGCTCGACGCATTTTTTCCGATCTATCGATCAATCACGGTCGCAACGAAGGATCTAACCTCAAAAGCGTAGAGGATGTTTTGGCAAGTAATAATAAAAGAACACGAAGCGATGACGCCCGTTACAAAAAATACTATAACAAGGACTGCTTTGATCTCAAAAATTATGATTTTGTCCTCGATACAACACACTTGACGCCGGATGAAGCCTATGAAAAAATCCGTCAATATATTATCTCCCGCACATAAATTTTTCTTTATGAAGAATCTCGTCAAACACGTGCAAAACATGAATGCGCTGCATCATATGTGGGTAGATTTTGACACGATCATTTTGGGTGTATCTGGCGGTCCAGACAGTATGTGTTTATTGGATGTCATGATAAAAATTGCAAAAAAAGAACAATTGACACTAATCGTTGCACATATAAACTATGGCCTACGTGACAATGACTCACAACGAGATCAGCAATTGGTAGAATCTGTTGCGCATGAACACGGACTGCCATGTGAAACTCTGATCGTTGATCATATGACGCAAAGCAATGAGGAATTATGGCGAAATATCAGATACAACTATTTTGAAAAATTACGTATTAAATATAGCGCGCAATGCATTATGGTAGCGCATAATAAAAATGATCAGGCAGAGACATTTCTTCTCCATCTATTGCGCGGTAGTGGCTTGGGAGGGTTGGTGGGCATGAGATTTGTCTCACCAAACTATGTGATACGACCACTTCTCTCTGTATCGCGCGACATAATCATTACATATTGCAAAAAAAACAATGTGATGTACAACATAGATCATACAAACAGTAATCCCACATTTGCACGAAATCGCATTCGTACACGACTGATTCCCTATTTGCAAAAGAACTATAATCCCCAAATCGTTTCCGTGTTGGCACGTACAGCAGAAATGATCGCTGAAGATATAAAAGCATTGGATACACTCGTTACTGTTTTTTGGAAGACAAACCAAGAAAAAAACACGATTAGATTTGAAACCAAAGACTTCACCCATATTAACACAGCCTTACAAAGACATTGTTTGATGTTAATGATCAGATCATTATGTGGTACTACAAAAAATATCGAAAAAGGTTTGATCGATGAATTGCGTAAATTGATTTTGAGCACAAAAAACAAAAATCAGACCTTTTCTGGAAAAGACTTGAAAATGCATCGAAAAGGTGATACAGTGATATTTACTTGTTGTAAGTCGTGATTTTATATTCGAGACAAACACAGGATATCATCATTTAAACTAAATTCAATGGAAAAAATATTCAAAAATTCTTCTCTGATCATTATTATTTTACTCATAATACTCATGTTTTTTGCCCTTTCAACCGGCAAAAAAGAGTCCATCGAAAAGATTGCAATTACACAACTGTCTCAACAGATCAACGAAGATAAAGTTAAGACAATTACAGTAAAATCCGATGGCAATATACGCATCGAATTACGTGACGGCACAAAACAAGAGACAAACAAAGAGCCGGATGCGAGCCTCACGGAAACCTTGCGCAATTTTGGTGTTGATGAAACCAGACTCTCTTCCGTACCAATCACTGTGGAGGTACGGTCCGGTGCGTCTTTTTGGGCAACAATTCTCATTCCATCAGTGTTGCCAATTCTTATTATCGGCGGATTGATCTTCTTTATGATGCGACAGGCAATGCGTGGCAACAACCAAGCAATGATGTTTGGCACATCTCGTGCCCGCATGATCGATCCCAAAGATAAAAAAAATCGCACACAATTCAAAGATGTTGCCGGCAATAAAGAGGCAAAAGATGAATTGATCGAAATCGTTGATTTTTTAAAAGAACCCAAAAAATTTCGTGCTCTTGGCGCAAAAATTCCCAAAGGCGTTCTCCTTCTCGGTCGTCCCGGCACAGGAAAAACACTCCTCGCCCGCGCTGTAGCAGGTGAAGCAGGTGTTCCTTTCTTTTCAATCAGTGGATCGGAATTTGTAGAAATGTTTGTTGGTGTTGGCGCATCACGCGTACGTGACTTATTCAAACAAGCAAAAAAACAATCCCCTTCCATCGTTTTCATTGATGAAATTGATGCTGTAGGGAGACAGCGTGGTACAGGTCTCGGTGGCGGACATGACGAACGCGAACAAACACTCAATCAGATCCTTGTAGAGATGGACGGTTTTGATAATCAGACCAATGTGATCGTCGTTGCCGCAACGAACCGACCGGATGTACTGGATCCAGCACTGCTCAGACCGGGACGTTTTGACCGTCGTGTAACAGTTGAACTCCCCGACATCATTGATCGTAAAGCGATCCTCGCTATTCATGCGAAGGACAAAAAAACAAACCCCGATGTAGACTTGGAGCGCATTGCGCAACGCACTCCAGGGTTTTCCGGTGCAGACTTGATGAATTTGATGAATGAGGGTGCCCTTCTTGCAGGACGTCGTAATAAGAAAAGTGTTGAGATGATCGACATCGTTGATTCAATTGAAAAAGTCCTCCTCGGTCCCGCACATAAAAATAACCGCATGGATGAGAAGGAAAAAGAAATCGTTGCCTATCATGAAGCCGGTCATGCTTTGGTCGGCGCAAGTCTAGAAAACACCGACCCTGTACACAAAGTATCAATTATTTCTCGCGGTAGCGCTGGTGGATATACACTTTCCGTACCGGACAGAGATAAGAGCTTGCATTCACGCGCATATTTCATGGACGAATTATCTGTTTTTCTCGGTGGCTATGTTGCGGAGGAATTAGTATTTAAAGATGTAACAACAGGACCATCTAACGATCTCAAGCGCGCAACAAAAATGGCACGCAGCATTGTCACGCAATTTGGCATGAGCGAATTGGGCGTGCGCACATTTGGAAAGAACGAGGATCTTATCTTCTTGGGGCGTGAGGTAACGGAAGAGCGAGATTACTCCGATAAAACTGCAGAAACAATTGACATTGTCGTAGCAAAAATTCTCGCAAAAGCAAAAGCGACAGCTGAAAAAATTCTCATCGACAAACGTGATATATTAGACATCATTGCAAAACGCCTCTTGGAGAGAGAGACGATCGAAAAAGAAGAATTTGAAGCAATTATTGCAGGGAAAAAACCATCAGAAGATCTACCTAAAGAACATATTCAAACGGTGTAGCTATTTGATGTGTGCATGAAGACACACATCAATAAAGGACGGCTAGCTCAGCTGGTTAGAGCGTCTGCTCGACATGCAGAAGGTCACAAGTTCGAATCTTGTGCCGTCCACAAATAAAACTCCGCATCATTGCGGAGTTTTTTGATTCACATTTATTGCAAATGCTCTACTTGTAAAAAGTTCTTGATAAAGATCAATATTTTTGATTCTTTGCTTTCATGAGATCGTCATAATTGTCATATTCCGGACCTGCACTACTAGAAGCATTTCCATATTCATCATCGTATTGATTTTGAAATGCATCATTATTCTTGTCCATAGAATCTTGTGCCTCAGACAATCCGTTATTTATCACATTTGTGATAAGCTCTACTGCAAATGACTGGATCAACTCAGAAAAAACATTGCTATCCCCATTGGCCAACGCGTCAAGAGGAAGTGTGACTTGTTGTTTTTGAATTTCTTCCACAACAGAGTTTGGTAACTCCACATCACCATTATCATCATATTGTGGCAATGTTCCCGGGCTTGTTGCCGTAAGCTTTGCTACATCTTGTTCTTGCTGATATTTTGCTACCATTGCCTTATCCATCTCTTGCTTTAACCCTATAGGCGTGTTGACAGGATTAGCCATAATCGCATCAAAACAGAGGTAATTACCATCTGCAAATAATTCACTGGTACTACTGCAATACTCATCATAATCAGCTTTCATTTCATTTTTTCCATTCCAATCATCCAAAACACTGTCACCAGCATCTTGCAAGGAAGATCCCAGATCACCTCCGTCGCTGGAAGACGTATAATCACTTGAACCTCCTTTGCCACCTGTTGTCGATGTAAGCCAATCCTCTCCGTATGCCACCGTTTTGTCCTGTGGTCCCTGCACTAAAAAATCATCAAAATTTTTAATATTGCGCGGAGAAGAGTCTCCTCCATACAGCGAACTTTCGATGCTCGATGTTGCTTGTTCAATTGCGGCCATCTTTGCCGCTGCAGCAATCGCCTTTTGAATCTCATCATAAATTTCTTCTAGCATTTCTTTCATGCCGGCCGCTCCAAAGTTGGATCCCCACATATCCGCACGCGCATATGAAAATGGCATCATGGTCATGAGAAGCATTAGACTTAATACACAAATCTTTTTGTACATATTTGTTTTATAGTTTTAAAAATGTGTCTTCGATACCATACTTCTGCAACTTTTCCGTAACTTTTGTCTGAAAATCCGACGATTTTTCTATAAGTCCCTGCGCTTGCGCAAGTGTAGCGATCATCGGCGTGATGTCTGTGGAAGATTTTTTATAACTACCGTCTTGATAAAGAGTTTCCATGTACCGCAAAAGATATATGCCCTGTGTATGAATCTCAAGCATTTCTTCCGGAACCTCTACTTCATTCATTTGTTTTTCTGCAGCAATGGCATTTTCTGCCATTGATTCAAAAAATGCATAACTCGTCAGCGATCCGGAAAAATTATTCATATTTTTCATCACCTCCGCTTGAAATGTTTCCGGTGATCGATCAAAAAATCCATTTGGAAAATTGGAAATGAAGACATACGACACCGCCGTGAAGTATTCAATCGCATCTTGCTTCATTTGTTCTTCCTTTTCTCGTTTGGAAAGATCGTCGTAATCCTGATTTTTAACTGTAAACTCACTGATGTCAATCGGTGGCACATCAGTAAAAACCACCTCTTCATTAACTGCATTTGCCATGACCTTTGAAAAATCCTCTGACGTTATTTCCTTATCCCCGGACTCCTGCGCATCAGCAAGATATGAAACGACATTTTCTGCAACCTTTTGCGTTACATTGTTTGTTTGAGATTGTGTTGCCACAATTTGTTTGGGTGCATCAGCTTGCACAATACGATCACCCGGCGCGGGCACAAGCGGATTATAACCACTCTCAATCTCCACTCCGTCAGAATATCCGTCATGATCCGTATCAGAGTTTGTTGGATCAGTACCATAAGAACTTTCTTCTCCATTACTCACCCCGTCGCGATCAAAATCATCAAACAGAGTCAGGTTTGTATCATCGGCAAAACTAAAAAACGAAAACGCTCCCAGCAATAGAACAACGAATACTACAAGAGTGAGCCCATTATAAGAATATTTACCTTTCACAATATTTCTTTTAATTTTATATCACAATTATACCACACTTTTTTTTCTTAGAAAACCAACTAAAATTCTTTCTTTTATAAATTTGTATTCATATCACAAGGATTTTTTCAAAATCATTCGTTTTTTTATAAAACCCGCGAAAAAGATTGATTTAATCTTATTTTTGTGCTATAATTTAGACGTAAGGGTGAGCAATTGATCTCCAACGATCAGATGCTCATTTTTTGTTTTATCGTTTCAATGAAAACACGCTATTTTATCATAAAAGATACTTTCAAAAAGCATTTGCACAAAATGACATATTTTAATCGACGTAAAATTGCATTTATTGGACTTCTCTTCATTCCGATTACATCCGCGAGTACTAGCTTGAATATGTATATTGATAATACAAAACATATCACACAAAAACCAACAGTCATCAACGATACAATTATCAACCTTGATGAGCACATCCACGTTTCTTTTGCAGAAACGATCATTGATCCGACTATTTACGAACGATCCGTCTCTGTAACACCATCGGAAAAACTCATATATCTGTGGAAAGATGACCATCGCTCTGTTGATATAATTCCACAATCATTATGGGATCCAGACACATCATATTCCCTTGCATTTTCATCTGATAATTATCGTTCCTCAAATGGTTTGTCATATATTTTTTCTTTTAAAACTGCACAATACCCACAAATTATCGCGGAAAAAATACCCTCCTCTGATCGCTATGTTCCACAAGGAGAAGAGATCATTTTAACTTTTGATCGTTCACTTCAAAATATTGATTTACAGGCTGTTGTGCGTCCCTTTATACAAACAGAACAGTTTATCGACAAAGAAAATAATGAACTTCATATACGCATCACGGGAGAACCTGATGGATCACTCAGTGAACACAATCTCACACTTTTTGCCAAATATTCCACGGATGATTCGATGCGTTTTTTTCCTATTGATTCTATACAATTCAATGCGATATTACCCACGCCAAATGTCTGGCCAAAAGCTTTTGCTGAGCGACTTGATATTGCCCGTCGGTCAACAATGCCCCTCATAAAAGAAAGCAAGTACATTGACGTTAATCTCGATGCCCAAGTTACAACATTGTTTGACCATGGTGCTTTTGTCACAAATTTTGTAAATTCCCCCGGCGCAAAAGACACACCCACACCAAAAGGCACATACAAGATCTATAATAAAGATCCTTACGCTTTATCGAGCATGTTCCAGGTTTACCTTCCTTTTTGGATGGCATTTACAGAAGATGGGGAATATGGTTTTCATGACCTCATCGTATGGCCGGAGGGTCATGCAGATATGCCACAGGGCGGCAAAGAAAGCATTGCGAGCATTGGCAATGCCGTTTCCCCCGGCTGCGTACGTCACGATGCCAAAAACTCCAAATATATCTACAATTGGGCAGAAATTGGAACGCCTGTAGTTATCCATTAAAAACATCAAAAAACACTTCTCGGCATGAGAAGTGTTTTTGATTTTATGCGATTGATGCAAATGTTTCTTTTAACACTTCCGCCGTATGTTGCAAGTTTTTTTGCTCCTCTTCATTTAATTCTATACATAAGCGTCCTTCTATGCCATTACAACCCACAACTGCCGGCATACTGAGACACACATCATCAATACCATACGCACCTTCTATTGCATGTGATACGGGAAGAACAGACTTTTTATCATGTACGATCGTTTGAACGAGGTGTGCACAACCAGCGCCAATTGCATAATATGTTGATTGTTTCCCCGCAATGATCGTATATGCCGCATTTTTTGCCTCTTCAAAAATTTTTGTTTTATCATCATCATTGAGACGATTGCAAGTCCCCAGTTTCATGTTGCCAATCGATGCCATACTCCAAACAGGAAACTCGCTGTCTCCATGCTCGCCAAGAATATATGCATGAATACTTTTTGGATCGATATCCATCTTTAAGCCGATAAGCTCGCGAAAACGTGCCGAATCAAGGAGTGTTCCTGTGCCCATGATTCGATCCTTTTTATCGGGAAAGAGTGATATCGCCAGCTTCGTAAGCACATCCACAGGATTTGTGACCATGACAAGGATTGTGTTGGGATTTTTTTCAAATACTTGTGGCACAATACCTTTGATAATTGCCGCGTTTTTTTGCACGAGATCAAGACGCGTCTCACCGGGCTTCTGTGCCGCGCCACATGTGATCACCACCACATCACTATCAGCACAATCATCATATGTGCCCACCTTCACATCCGTGCGCCCCACAAACGGCACAGAATGTTGCAGATCCATCACCTGCGCCTTCACAAGCTCTTCGTTGAGATCCATCAACGCAATTTCTTCCACAATATCCTGTAATACCAAACTATACGCCACAGTGGACCCCACCATCCCCGCCCCAATGATCGTCACTTTGTTTTTCATATGTTTTTTATATGTAAATTATTTTTTAATTATACCACATTTTCCAATTCACTTTATAAAATTAAAAGCAGTAATGTTTCTTACTGCTTTCGATTTTTTTCATATTTCCTCCTTTTTCCAGGATTTGTCCTGACGATTATAAGCTCTTTTACCTTGTGGTGTTCCGTGTGCACCACCACGATGACGCAGGGTTTCCACCGTTTCCGCGTGCAGTTTTACCGGCACACGCTCCAAAACAAACACAAGCTTCTTTCTTTTCATTTCCTTTCTCCTTTTTTAGTTAGGATAAACAACATTTTCTTGTAAAATTTTTGTCTCACATTTTGAGTCACCTTTTTCATTGTCAAATGATATTGTGGATCATCATATGGTCGGGGTATATACATTATTTTCATAATTTTACATTAATATTCCCTCTAAGAAACCTCTTGCCAATAAAGTTTTTTAGAGAGAAGGGATCGCTGTAAATATACAACGATCCCCCTATAGAACATCCAACCTAACTAGCTGGTAAAAACTCCATATTATTGAACTCATCCATATTTTTAAAACGAATAAAATATGGATGAAAGTGCCTCGGCATTCTCCGCGGTCCGGCAGGTTGCTGTGCAAAGATAAAATCCTTGCGCTCAGCGACCCTGCGAATATCGACAAGATAATAGACATTCTCGCGAATTTCATCTGCAGGTACAGATCCTTCTGTTGCTGCAGGAATCACGTGAACGACTTTTCCGTTCACATAAACCGTCACAACTTTTAGGATCAAATTTACTATCGTAATTTTTTCCATGACGTTCTCCTGTGTTGTATTATTGAACTTAACTGCGTGATATTTTCCCTCTACAATATTTCTTTTTTTGTCATTCCGGACTTGATCCGGAATCTTAAAAAAATATTGTAGAGAGAGATGAGAAGGTATAGATTTCTACACCTTCTCATCAGCCACATTCTTTCCCTGTGGCACGGGGACATTGTTCTTCCGGGCTGCAGCACGAATCGCACTGCCCAGAGAAACAGTTAACGGTTTACTCGGCCGGCACGTACGCTGGCGGAGCTCCTTTGCCGGGATAAAGCCAACTATTTTTGCCATTAACCGACCTCCTTTGGTTAAATTTCACACGCACATTATGTAGCGTGTGTACTACATTCATCAGCTTTTTTTACGTGGGCTTCCTCCACAGTATACGTCCGTTAATTTTCAAAGCCGGACGGAGGATTTCTCTCCTCAGTCGGGGTTGCATCTGGGACATGAAACATCATCCCAGAGACTAAACAGACGTCCGCATTCCGCGCAGAGCCTGTCCCCCTCATGCACATATGCCAAGTGATCAACCCACATCTGCGGGTTATCACTTTTCTTGGCACGAGACAATCGCTGTCGGCGACGTCTCTCCTGAGATTCTATTTTTTTATCTCTCATGATCCACCTCCTCAGGTGTTGAGATAGAACCGGGGTGAAAAGTGCCGCGTTTCCCTTTCACGGAAACATGCCCATCCATCGTTATCGAACCAACGATTGATGGCGTCTTTTCACCTCTCACATAACAGATGCTTCCAGGAGCAATTCCTCTCGCCTTAATCTCAGCGAGACGATTATCGATCACCTGCTGATGAATGATTTTCCCGATTTGTCGGTACAACGAAAATCGTACCGCGATCGGTATGGCATCAGGATTGAGATGGGGATAATGACTTATTACCACCTTCCGATACCACTCATTTTTCATGACAAAAGTTTTTCCCATGATCACTCCTCCGTATTTGATTTTTTTGGTTTTTTCCCTCTAACATTCCACAAATCCAAATTTATGAAATTTTAGAGAAAGGAGATGGTTTTCATTAAAAACCATCTCCACGTCGTGCATTTGCTCGGGGACGATGATGTGTCGTTTTTCCCTCCGCTTGAATATCTTCTTCTTGAAGATTTTTTTCCTACGAGGCGCACATACCCCGCGATCCTTCCCATTGTTTTGGGATTGCGAGTGGAAGCTCGCTACTTCAGAAGGCCGGATTAGCCATATTGCTTCTTTGGGTTATGAGGAGAGTGCTCTCATAATTTACCCCAAAGCCTTACACCGGAGGAACATCATCGCCCCCGTTTCCCTTTTTCAACTGCATCCGGCCAAGATGTCAGTGAAGTGAGCTTCCAACTCACGATACCGGCATCTCAGGGATGTGATGCCACTCTCTCTGTCATTTCACAAAAATTATGCGCAATGACAGAGAGAGATGAATTGATCTTTAGCTCGAATTTCTTTTCATATGCCACCCATGGTTGTTTTTGCAAGAGAATTATTTCCCTCTAATATATTACGAATTATCATGAGATATTAGAGGGGAATAATTATTTTTTGAATCAAGTGTGACAATCGATAAATAATATGAAACAATCAAGAGGATATGATTTCAATATTTTTTGAAACCTTTTTTTCCATATCTCAAATTCTTTTTCGTTACTTTCACCCACGCGTATAAAATATTGGTCACTTGTAATCATTTTACAATCTGGAGTAAAAATAGCATGTTCAACAAATTCTTCATTCTTGAGCACATCTTCAATCATACAAACATCATAAACATTCCAATAATCAAACATTCCATGAGGATTTTTATCACGCATAACATAATATCTGCCATTTTCAATGCCACTGGATAGATCACAATTCCAATTCTTTATTTTTTCCAAAATTGATTTTTTATTGTTTATATCCGTACTCCCATTCTTCAATATTCTGTCAACCTCATCCTGAGCATAATAAACCTTATATGGCTTCACCTTTTTGTCTATATCATAATGATTAAGAGGTTTAAAAAGCTTTCCTGTAAAATAATTCATAAAATTATACTTGTCATTTTCTATTTTATTTTTTACATCCTCTCTGAGACTAAATTCAAATGGTATTACGGCAACAATTGTATAATGCATATTTTTGTCAAAATCTATAAACGTAATTACACTATTATTCCTCTAATATCTTACAAAAATATTTTATAAAATATGAGAGAAAAGCGAAGTTTTCTCGTTGAAATAATGATCCTATTTTATCCAATCCATAGAAACAAAGATTGGACAAAAAAAATAGCGCGTTTCGTGTCACACCTGGCAGCAAATGGTCAGACACGATTGGTGTTTGGAAGAATCAATATTCTTCCGCGAGGAGAAGTGACTGCCAGATCACACTACCTCTTACACTACAACTTGCACGAGAGTCATTAGATACTCTGCGATTGCTTGTTGCTTTTGCTTGATTTTGGTATTCTTTTACCAAAATGTTCGCAAGGGATCTCCGTATGTGGAGCGCTACCTCCCACCGACCCCCGGTATTAGCATCATTCATATATCGAAAGATACTAATATCGAATGTCGACAGAATATAAATTATTAATGTGTGTATATTTTTCCTCAAATAATTTCAAATAATATTTTAGAAATTAGAGAAAAGCGAAGTTTTCTCGTTGAAATTTTACAGGATGTGTTGATCCCAACCTTGTTTTTTGCCCGGAATTGTGACAAGGATGTTCCCGTTTGTTTTTCATCGGCTTGGCGGGAGTCCGATTACGCTTGCGTTACTCTGCAGGCTTGGGGATGGCTTTCTTCCCCTTGGCAGGCCCGGTACGACCACTCAGGCTTTTGCCAAACTTCTCCAAAAACGGTTGATATTGCATCCGCTCTTGGTTCCGCTTGGCCGCCTCAGCTTCGGATTGTTCTAGCCCATAAAAAGGCACGAACTTTCCTTCAGCTTTTGCCTGCCTGGCGAGCTGTGCCCGACACTTCAGGCACACCGGAGTGGTCACCCACACCCCCTTCTCCTTGCGGAGGGCGAGAGAATGATTGACTGCGGTGCCATTACCAGCGTGTACTGCACAATAATCTTTTCCCATAAGTCACCTCCGTGAAAATGGATTGATCTTGGATGGTTTTTTCGACACTATGCCGAATTTATGTCGGTCATCCATACATACCCCGACAGAAATATTTCATCAGCTTTTTTTACGTGGGCTTCCTCCACTTTTAGGTCGGTTAAATATTCAAAACCCGACCGAGGATTTCTCCCTCTAAAATATTTCTTATGGATTCCCGATCAGGTCGGGAATGACAGGTAAAAAATATTTTAGAGAGAGGAAATATGACATTGCATTATTTCCTACTTCTTGTGACATGTGACCGCTTTGTCTGAGCGTTCTGGAGCTTCCCCAGAATATTATTTGTCAGTTTTTACACCCTCATGACATGGAGGGTTTACCTCATGGAAAAAGGTCGAGGATCGCGATGACTACCTCATCCCGATTATGGGTCATACAAAAATGCTCACGACCCAAACCGTTGATGTAGTACGTTCTCGAACGAATTCCTTTCCGCAGACCCTTACCACAAAAGAGACAGGAATGATCCTTGCGGTTTCTGACGATCTGGGCATTCATAGCGCCCTTGACTACGTTAGGAACTCTCCTCATAGACCCTCCTTGTTATTGATCTGTATTTGTTTAAAATCTCTCTAATACTTCACAAAGGTTTATTTTGAGCATATTGAGACACAAAAAAACTTCGCAAGAAAATTTATGTCCTTTAGGCTAAATATATTTACTATTTAGATAGCCCGATCTCAACCTTTGCGAAGTTTTAGAGAGAGGAAAGCGTGTGAGATTTTTTAAAAAAATTCTCACTTAAGCGTTGGCTTTCCGGGCAACGGTAATATTAAACTTCTCATCTGTGCAATCAGACAAGAAGCACATTGCAAAACGTCGATAACGTTTTGCAATGCCCACAGAGTTTCTTAGTCATCTGTGGGTAGTGTGTGAAAAAATAGTGAACTAGATTGATCATGATAACCGAGTTTGCTATAACTTCACTTTAGTTTGATTTTAAGGCACGTTTCTTGTGCCAAGGGAGACCATCTCCCTCATCAAACAGCCCGCCTGCCCCATATCAACGGTTCTTGGTATAAACCAACCATCTCTAAGAAAGATGGAGGAGTTTGGCTCTGCACGCCTACACACTGCGCTCCGCACGCCTTTATAAATAGGTTATATACAACCTATCACTCGTGTGTATTATCCCAATGCTATAAAGCGACAGGGATTATTAATCGCGTCTTGCTATTACACAAGGAATTCATATTTTTGGGTATTTCCCTCTAATATCTCACAAAATATTATATGAGATCTTAGAGAGAAGAGATATTGATATGATAAATAATATCTCTACAACGAGTTTCATCAGCTTTTTTTACGTGGGCTTCCTCCACAGTATACGTCCGTTAAACATTAAAGCCGGACGGCGGATTTCTCCCCGCGGGTTGATACTATAACTACGGAACGATCACGCCATATGTTGCTAATCTGGCGTGGAGATCATGGATCAGATCCTTGGAAGAAGCTTCAATCCGAATCTCGCCATGATGACCAATCTCACAGCTAATCCATTTTTCCTGCACAAAACAGCGATGTGCAGATGGTGCTTCGAGATCAATATCCTTATGGCATCGCGGACACCTACCCATAAGGCCGATACCCACAAGCCTTCCAATCCGTTTCATTTCAATCATGGTAATCCCCCTAGTTAATTTATTGTAATATTCCCCTCGTTTCTTCCTAAAAATCTGTCATTCTGGACATGATTCGGAATTATGGATCAGTGTTTCATGTTATTAAAGATCCTGAATCGCGCTCAGGATGACAAGAGCGCTTTTAAGAATAAACGAGGGAAATATTAAATTGTTAAAGAAAATGAGAGAAATATCTTTAGTTCATTTAAATTATTGTACTTTTACCACCAATAGCTCATCATCACTGATAAGTAACGGCTTGGTGTGCCTGTAATACATGTGAACTGGTTTCTTGTGAAAAATGGTCGATTATATATTACTAAAAACCTATATTTCACTTATATTGTCACATGTATTACAACCATTCTGCCGATTGGATGTACTTACACCCTCCCGCACAGATCAGTCTTATGTCAAAGTAAAATAACTATCTTTGTTGTGCTACAGCCCTGTGTCATCTCGATCACTTCACTGTAACAACATAGTATATCATGCCAAAATTATTTTGTCAAGTGTCACTGACAATATATAGACATACACGCATTATTATTCTAATTTAAGGCTTTTTTTAAATTTTTATAAGATAATTCGCGTGGACATTTTTAAAAATGATGGCGTGATTTACGCCATCATGCAAAATTTACCGATGGATACGCCGTGCAGAGTTCCACACTGACCTGTTCACGGGTATTGACAATTATTTAAAACCATGCTATAGTGTATCTTGGCTATGGCAGGAACAATATTTCTGTCTATCCGACGAAACATTGTTCTTTAAACATAAACCGCAACCCCTCACAAGCAAGAGGTTGCACAGAAGGAAGAGGCGTTACACAAGAGAGATTGGCTTTCTTGCGTAGCAAAGCTTTTAACTGGCAACCTTAACGTGGAGGTGTTGCTATGGGTTGTTGATATAGACCAAATTGGACCGTGAATGCCTCGTCTCGCTTGTTTAGGAGATGAGGTGTCCAAGACTTCCAATTGGTTTCTATTGACGATTCATAAAAAAATATGAAGGAGAACATCATGGGTCTGTAGCCTGTATTGTTGAGCAATTTTCACAATCAACAAAATCCGTTGAAGAAAATTCATGAGTAAAAAATCCATCCAGTATTCTTCTGGATAACTGCAGTAAAATCCTGAGTTGGCTTATATAGCAACTTAGGATTTTTTATTACTAACAGCTTTAATGGCTAATTTAAAAATAGATTTTAAGGTTTCAGCAATATCTTTATTTTCTATAATTATTCCAATTTTGTCGCGATAGGATGTTAGACGAATTTTGTCTTTGTAGACAGCAATGTCTCCAGGAAATATATAATCTGTCTTGTTTATTTTAATTCGAGTGTTGTTTTTATCACTTTCCAATGTTGATTTTTCAGAATTATAAAGAGCTCTTACACTCGATTTATTTTTTAATCGTATCCGTTTAAGTTTTTCATTTTCTTCTTTTGATATGAAATTGTCCATTTCATCCTTTGAAAAGGCTAACCACATAGGCTCATCCTTTGTAAAATCAAAGCTTGAACTTGCCATTCGCATAATTCCCTCTTTCCCTAAATAATACTTCACAATCGGTTTTTTGATACTGGCGCTATTGATGCTGTTTAATTCTTCCACAAGTCCTTTGAGTGTCTGTTTTTTTTGTTCTATAACTTGCTTTTGCTTTTCTAGGATGTTTTCCAGCTGTGCAGGATCCTCCGGGACAAACATTTGCTTTTTTTCCTCATTTGATGCACTGACGAGACCGATCTTCATGAGATTTTCCAATGTAAAATACGTCGTTGCTCGATTGACACCGGACTTTTTGGCGATCTCTGCCGCACTTCCCTGTCCCAATTCCAATGTAGCAATGTACACTTTTGCCTCTTTGTCATTTAGACCGATTTCTTCAAGTTTTTTTGCAAGCATAATAATATATCAGATATTTATATGTTTGAATTATACAGCAAATCTTACCACTTGACAAAAATGCTAAATGGTGTATAATTCTAGTTCGTTCATTAAAACATATTAAAAACTCATAAGAGGTGCTGATTATGGAAGCGGAAAGAGAAGTGCTTTGCAAAGCATTTATGAAAATTGTTGAAGATTCATATTTCACTGCGTTCATATTGCTGAAATTGCGCGGCGAGATCACTCCTCAACTGGAGAAGGATTTCCTCGCGTTTCATCAAACCGTGCTTGAGATGTTCTCGATTCACGGTATAAAATTTTCGATGAATAGAGTGTTTGAGTATATACCACTTAATACGTGGATTCCTGCATACCTCAAATACCTTTCGACAGAAACCGAAAATGCGCCAACGTCCGAGGAATCATATTCCTCACTGCCGACAAATCCTGTTTTTCAGGAAATTTGTGCGACTATTCGTGCGCAAAAATCCAATTAAAAATCAAGACCGCAGAGTGTCATTTTGCACTCTTCGGTCTTTTCTTATACAATAGATACGTAATTACTATGTGTAAAAAATATGGTCAAAAATGTTGAAGATATTCTTAGTCCAGAATTATTGTCTGAATTAACTACTGAACAGATCTCCGCACTCGAAGAAAAATTTCCTCAAGTCATCCCTGATGATGAGGGCAAGGTTTTGAGGATTGCAACAGACATAGCCACTGGCACAGATGACATCGAGACGGCTATGAAAAATTTTGATACAGCACGCGAGATTGCTCTACAAAAAGTTGAAATGACCAACACAAAACTTGTCGACAAAGGAGATGGCCTCGTAACAAGAATGATGCGCTAATAAAATAATTATACACAGTAAAAAACAACAGATCTCTCTGTTGTTTTTTTATTGCCGGATATCCACAATTTTAATATCTGCTTTTTTAAATATGTCGACAAATGTATTCATTTTTTCCTGTGAGAGCGGTTTCTTCTTTTCAAATGCAGGATCAAGCGTCACCTCCGGACGAAACGTTTGGAGATAGAGCTTATCACTCCCTTCCAACAATTGCGCCATTTCTTTGACAATCTCCTCTGTGTGCACGCCATCGATCACTGTTGTGCGAAATTCATATGGCACACTATTTTTTTTGAGTAAATTGATACTTTTTACGATGTTTTTCGGATTTGCCAGATCGCCTGCCAATTCTTTATAGCGTTGTGGCGTCGTTTTGACATCCATTGCTACATAATCCACCAGATGTTCTTTGATAAGAGAAATGAGGACATCCGGCAAATTGCCGTTTGTATCCAATTTTACAAGATATCCCAATGCACGAACTTTTTTGATGAATTCCTTGAGATCAGGTTGCACCGTTGGCTCCCCGCCCGAGATCACCAATCCATCCAACTTCCCTTTTCGTGATCGCAAAAAATTCAAAATTGTTTTTTCAGAAATAAAGCTCGGACGCAACTTCACAATCTCTTGTGGCAAAACGAACTCTTTATTATGACAAAAACGGCAGCGCATATTACACCCGGGGGTGAAAATGATCGCTGCCACTTTGTCTGGATAATCCAGGAGAGTAAACGGTTGTACACCGCTAATCAGCATATTTATCGCTGAAAGACTCGTTTGCTGCGACGCATTCTTGAAAATGCTTGCGTGAATAATGTTCTGATTTCTTTCCCGTGTTAAAAAAAGATACCGGGCGGAAATACCCCATTACTCGTGTCCACACTTCACAGCGTGTGCGCTCTCCATCTGTGCATTGCAACTTTTGTGATGCCATATTTTTATTTTATTAATTATTTATAAATTTATTAATCTTATTTGTCGGGCATAGCACTTTCATAGCGCCCACGGAACTCACTGTCACAACAACTTTTTTTCACACCCAATTCCTGATCACATTTTGGACAAAAATCATATTCCCCATCGAGGTAACCGTGTTTCGGACAGATCGAGAATGTCGGCGTGATCGTGATATACGGCAATCGATAGTTTGTCAGGATCTTTTTTACCAACTGAGCACACGCCTTACCGGAACTGATGCGCTCACTCATATAACCATGAAATACCGTGCCTCCCGTATATTTTTTTTGCAATTCATCCTGGAGATCCAACGCTTCGAAAATATCATCTGTATATCCCACAGGCAACTGCGTGGAGTTTGTGTAGTATGGTGCTTCTTTGGTGCCTGCTTGAATGATATCCTTAAATTGTTTTTGATCTTCTTTTGCAAAGCGATATGTCGTTCCCTCACCCGGTGTCGCTTCCAGATTATACAGATTTCCTGTTTCCTCTTGAAACTCCGACATCTTTTCTCGTATCTGATCCAGTACTTCTTTGGCAAACTCTTGTCCATATTTTGTCGTGATATTCTCTTTATCACCTGTAAAGTTGCGAATTGCCTCATTCATCCCATTCACACCGATCGTAGAGAAATGATTGTTCAACTTTCCGAGATATCGCTTTGTGTATGGAAACAATCCGCGATTCATCCACTTCTCGATCACTTCCCTTTTGATCTCAAGCGACGTCTTTGCCAATCCCATGAGATACATCACTCTTTCAATGAATTTTTCTTTGTCTCCTGCACACGTTTTTCCGATGCGCGCCATATTGATCGTCACCACACCAATCGATCCCGTCATTTCTGCTGATCCGAAGAGACCACCACCTCTCTTGCGCAATTCTTTCAAATCCAATTGTAAACGACAACACATTGAACGCACATCACTTGGATTGAGGTCTGAATTGATGAAATTCTGGAAATACGGTGTTCCATACTTTGCCGTCATTTCAAAAAGTGGCAATACTTTTGGATCATTCCAATCAAAGTCCTTTGTAATATTGTATGTCGGAATGGGAAATGTGAATGTACGCCCCTTTGAATCCCCCGCCATCATCACATCAATAAATGCTCTATTAATGAGATCCATCTCTTTTTGCAGTTCTCCAAATGTATAATCAAATGGCTTGCCTCCGAGAATCAGTGTTTTTTTCTTGAGATCTTCCGGACATACCCAATCAAGTGTAATGTTGGTAAACGGCGTTTGTGTGCCCCATCGCGACGGAATATTGAGATTAAATACAAATGATTGAATATTCTGATAGACAAAATTGTAAAGCACTTCATCATAATATGCCTCTTCTTTTTCTTTTGATGCAAATACCATGCCATACTTCTCGATCATTTTTCGCAACTCCAACTCTTTTTTCTTTACAAACGGTGCCAAATAGGTATCAAAGCTAGAAAAAGCTTGTGCACCAGCCCACTCATTTTGCAGCGTGCCCAAAAAATTGATCATTTGCGCCACTGCGCTTGAAAGATGCTTTGGTGGTTTGGACTCTACCTTATTAGACACACCATTAAACCCCTCCTCAAGCAATGTCCGCAGACTCCATCCCGCACAATATCCGGAAAACATATCGAGATCATGGATGTGAATATCGGCATTTCTATGCGCCTCACCAATAGATTTTGGATAAACATGTGACAACCAATAATTTGCAGTTACCTTTCCGGCAGTATTGAGGATCATTCCGCCCAACGAATATCCCTGATTGGAATTAGCATTTACCCGCCAATCCAGCTGATCAAGGTATTCGCTCATGGTCTTTTCCACATCTACCATCACATTTTTATCAGATCGCGCTTCAGTTCTCTTTTGTCTATACAAAATATAGTCCTTTGCAATACGAGGAAAATTGAAGTTAATAAGCGCTTCCTCTACGGCATCTTGTATTTGCTCCACAGACGGGATCTCTTCACCATAACGCTCAATGATCTTTTTCTCTGCATGATGTGCAATTTTCTTGGCATCAAAACCTTTTTCCGGCTCAGATGCTTGCGCCGCTTTTGTAATCGCTTTTTCAATCTTTATTATGTCAAAATCTACAATTGTGCCATTTCTTTTTTTAATTTTGTGTATCGCCATAATTATTTGTTTCAGATAATAATCCCGTAATATTTGTCATCAACTGTCTTTACCCTCAAATCCAGTTACAAACATTGTGTTTTGGCGGAAAAAGAAAGAAGTAAGAAAAAAATTCCTCACCCCTCATTGTCCGTAGAATAATTATAGCACATAATTATTTTTATGAAAAGGGTAACATATCCACAGAATACATAAACATACTATATGTTGTGCTTTACCATTTATACCTACCACAAGTAGATTTTTCATATTGACATGAAACTTTTTATGTTTCGTTTATAAATAAAATAATATTTTTCTCTTATAAAAATTTCCTTCCTGCATATTTTTTATAATTAACAACAAAATATACATTTTGTCAAGTATTTAAACTTGGCCAAAAAATATTATTCAAACACTCCCCATTGTTCCACGTGGAACAATATATCTGTTTTTTTATAAATCATTACAAATGATTTATAGTACGATGTCTTTTATACAGATTCTGTAAAATAACAAATTTTTCTATCATAAATACAAAGTTATCTCATTTTTATTTTGTTCCACGTGGAACAAAATGTATTGCATACGACTTTTTTGCAAAAAATTCAATAAGGTTGCCAAGTTGCAATTGTTCCACGTGGAACAATTGCAAAAATTTTCACATATATTATAACAAAATACACTAAAAAATATCATGATCTGCACATTTTGTTCCACGTGGAACAAAATATTTTCATGATAGATCTATATACAAAAATATTTTTCCGGTATCAAAGAGGGAAATAGCCCGACGTTTGATTATAAAAAATACTGAATGTTCCACGTGGAACAAAAAATTATACAGACTTTATAAATAAATAGGCATATTTACTATATAAATCGATTTCAATATCTTACCAAAGAAAAATTATATGAAAATTGGTTCTAAAAATTGTTCCACGTGGAACAATTGCGGTAAATCTGTACAAACATTTTATATTACGCCAGCATTATGTTTACAATATATAAAAAATTATATTGTTCCACGTGGAACAAAACGGAATTGAAAAGGGAAGTTTGTGGTCTATACTGAAATTAATGTATTGACATTATCCTATTTTATGTTGTTATGCTATTTTATATTGATTATCCTCTATTTATATGGTACATTATGAACACTTTTCTATCTATGCATTACCATATCAATGCAAAAAATTGCCTCTGTAGTTTAGTGGATAAAACAAGTCACTCCTAAGGACTAGAGAAAGGTTCGACTCCTTTCAGAGGCACACTCATTTCAATTGATTCTAAAAATTTTATTTCTTATTATTAAGAACATCATATCATATGCGCGCTCGTACAAAAAAAATTAATTCCCTCATACAGCAACAAATGGCTGAGTTGCTTGTAAAAAATGTTGATTTTAAGCCAAATGCCTTTGTAACGATCTCGAAGGTTGACACCACGGATGATCTGCGCTACACTCGGATATTCGTGCGTGTATATCCGACCGCGGAAATCAACTATGGTCTAAAAACACTTGAGCACGAAAAGAAAACTTTGCAAAAATTGTTGCATCAAAAGTTGCACATCAAAATTCTTCCTCGCATCTCATTTATACATGATAAAACAGGTGAAGATGCTGATGAGATTGAGCGTCTTTTGCAGCAAGCATAGCAAAAATCAATTTCATTTTATGTGCATATGGAGATTAAACCACTGTTTCACAAAGAATTTAATACTCTGGACTATATTTTGCACAGAGCACACTCTGTTGTTTTGGTAGCGCATAATAATCCAGATTTGGATGCAGCGGGAAGCACCGTTGCATTGGCAGACGTCATACGCAAACATTACAAAAAAAATGTTGTTATTGCGTGTTATAATACTTTTCCTGACTCTCTCAAAGAAGTTATGGAAGGTATTGTTTTTGTGCATCCTGAAAAACTAGATCTTGCCTCCTTTGATGTAGCAATTGGTTGTGACAGCGTAGAACGAGGATTTGATCGTCTCATGGAACATCTTTCCCCTGCGTGTGTCAGCGTAACCATCGATCATCATCATGACATTGCCCTCAAGACCGACCTACGCATTATCGATGGAAAATATGCGGCAACATGCGAGATATTATATAATTTTTTCGTACATATAAAATGCGATTTCAATAAAAATATCGCCACGGCACTCCTTGCCGGGATTATCGGAGACACCGGTGCATTTCAACATGCCAACACAACTGCAGAAATATTACAAATTTCCGCAGATCTTATCAAAAGAGGTGCATCAATAACAAAAATTATCTCCACATTGTTCGCAAACCGAAAAATTGAGACATTGAATTTGTGGGGAAAAGCATTGGAAAAAACAAAATTTTACGAAAAAACAGGACTCGCCGTCACAGCAATTACTGAAGATAACATTGCCGGACACGCCGTAAATGGTGTGGAAATTTCCAATATTGCATCCATGCTCACGACAGTGCCGACAGTAAAGATCGCACTCATCGTTTATCAGGCAGACAAAAATACCGTCAAGGGAAGTTTGCGCGCAGAGAAACATGCCAATATAGATGTATCAGAGATCGCACATCGCATTGGCGGTGGCGGACATCCTTTGGCGAGCGGTTTTTCATTGCATGGTCATTTGGAAACCACTTCGGATGGTGGCTGGCACGTTGTATAATAGTGGTATATGAATATCAAAAATCAAAAATTACAAAAACTTAACGAAACTATGCATGTACTATGTGCTTGCACGCTCAAAGCAACGGCAACACACGTTGTACCGGGCAAGGGAAGTGCGGATGCAAAAATCATGTTTATCGGTGAGGCTCCTGGCGCAAAAGAGGATGCCCTGGGAGAACCATTTGTCGGTGCGGCAGGGAAATTTTTGAGCGAATTATTGGCAACAATTGATCTTAAAAGGGAAGATATTTATATTACAAATGTCGTGAAATATCGTCCGCCGGAAAATCGCGACCCTTTGCCAGAAGAGGTTGCTGATTGCTGGTTGTGGCTACAAGAGCAAGTAAAGCTGATCGACCCGCTGCTCATTGTACCACTTGGTCGCCACGCACTTGAACGCTTCGTGCCCGGAAGACGTATTTCTCTGGATCATGGCAAAGCATTTCGCCGTACGATTGATGGACTCGGCGAACGAGTATATTATGCGCTTTATCACCCTGCGGCAGCACTCTATAATGGGGGATTGCGTCAAACACTTTTTGATGATTTTATAAACATTCCAAAGATCATTAGCAAGATCGAGAAAGGTAAGAGATAAAATGCTGCACAAAAATCAATCTTTTTGCGTTGACGGTAACGATAAATTTTGATATTCTTACATTTGTAAACGGTTATGTGGCCGAGTGGTTATCTACCTGCGGTGCATATGGGTACTAAAGTTTATTGCATTTTGTGTTTTTGTTTATTTTGGTCGTGTGGCCGAGTGGTTAGGCAAGGGTCTGCAAAACCCTGTACCCCGGTTCAAATCCGGGCGCGACCTCATTATTAAAGAAAAATTTTCATGCCCAGGTGGTGGAATTGGTAGACACGAGGGACTTAAAATCCCTTGGATGAATAATTCGTGCGAGTTCAAGTCTCGCCCTGGGCACAAAGTGCCAAAAGGTTTTCAAAATCGTAAAAAGAGGTAAAATATGCATAGGTTCTTTTATATTTTTATGTCATGATCCACCTATTACATCATGGAGGTGCGTGTATGGTTTTTGACAAAATATTGTTGTGGACAATGCTCGTTTTTTTTGTGATAAGCTTGTTTCCGATGATTTATAAATATATCATCAAGCCTTTTGTTGAATTTTTCAGGTGGCGCAATGAACGTGAAAGGTTGCACGCCATGCGAACAAAAATCTCCACCTACCCGCAAGGAGGGGACTGATCATGATAACAAAAACCATGACACATGCACAACATCTTGTACAAATAATCGTTTTTGTAGTTTTGTCTCTTATGGTACTTGCCGTTTGTGTCAGTATCTACCCACGGAGAAGAAAAAAGTGAAAGAAGAAATAATAGAAAACGCCTGTTGCAGTAATTGCAACAGGCGCCTTCTTTTTATTTATCGTTTTGTTTATATTACAACATATGCTTCAAATTGTTGTCGTCCGAAAGCAAACGCCTCACTTTTTGTTTCCATATAGATATCAAATCGATTGTTTTTGATCGCACCACCTCGGTCCTCACAAATATAGGTACCCATACCTTCAATATGAATTTTAGTACCAAATTTATATTCTTTTGGACACGCGAGCGTACGATTTTCTTTTACTTTGTTTCCAGAAGCGGTGATCCCATCACTTTTTCCACACTCATCTGCTGCAGCCGTATAGGCTGAAGCATTGATCGTGAATTTTTGTGGTTCCGGTTCTTTGTAGGCTGCTTTTTGGTAGTTACCACCTGCTATGCCACATGCAAGACCACCATTATTTGTATCAAGATATGTTTTTTGTGTTTTTTCGTCTTTTGTTTCATTTATGTTCTCCTGTGCTTGTGCAACCGGTGTTGCCAGCACCATCAATACTCCTATAAATAAAAGATATCTCATTAAAGAGATCAAATGTTTAGCATGTCTATGATACTTCACCGAAGCTTTTCTCATAGGAACATGGTCAACAAAAAATAGCCGGTATTTTATGTCAACCGAATATTATATCACAATAATCAAGTTTTGTCAATATCCACTAAGCGGATTTTTGAATTACGGCTTTAAGGTCTTTTTTGCAATTATCGATTTCCTCATCGATGATCTGATCAGCGTTGTCCACAAAATGATCGATAAAAAGAAGGATTTTATCAGGGTTATCCTTATTGGCATTGATTTTATCGATAAAAACCTGCTTTTTTTCCTCCGGTGTATTGTTAATGAGACGTAACACGATCCTATTGGTAAGCAATGCATTGATCTCATCCAATAGAAAGAGCTTCTTGGTTTCTGTGATTTCGCCAAGATTAAGATCCTCAAGAATTGTGGTTGGTGTTTTTGTTTTCATATATTTCCTAATTTTTCTTGTTCTGCTTCAATTTCTTTGGAGGTAAGTATGTTTGATGAGTTGGATAAATCAAATGATCGAGGAGTAGATTCTTGGGTGACTGCCGTCAATTCCGCAGAGTTCTTTTCTTGAAATAATCGAAGTAAGTCGTGATCAAAAAAGTGGTCAGCATGAATCATTTCCTGCTTTTTGTCTCCTTCGAGGGATAAAGAATTGTCAGCCGTATATTCATCCAGTCGCCATGCGTAATATTTTTCAGCATCATTTTTGTTCAATCCCTGTGTCATTAGTTGCCGTATTTGTTCTTCTTTAAAAATCGCAATCGTTTTTTGTGCCATATTACTAAAAACTTCTTTGACAACAGTCACATGTTTTTCTGTGGGAACATTTTTTTGCTTCAGGATTTTTTGTGCAATCTCCTCGTTTTTGGCATAGTGTTGATAGAGCATTTCATAGAGTTGTTGTTGTGATGTTACAACGAATGTCTCTGTATCTGGTTTTTCTTTCTCTAGATCATCATGCTCATTGTGTTCATTGTCTGAATCATTTTTTGACACAAGCATTTCTTGCACGACATCAATATTTTTTACCGCTTCCGCATGCGCTGTCGGCTGTGTATCAAAAGTAAAAATTGTCGCGAGACCATTAATGCCATATCTCCCGAGTTCGTTTTGCACCGCTGTGTTTTCTCTCCCGACCCAATCATGCAATTGTCTCGCCTGACGATCTTCTTGTGCCGTGGGATTTTGTATACGTTCTGAAAATTCCATATCTTTTTATTTATATGTATAGTATACCACAAAATATTTTTTTCCCGCATGCAAAAATTTGTACACTCTTCAAACCTGTGTTACGGTTATTTCATCACATACCTATGTTTTATCTATGAGCACACAATTTATCCACAAAAAATCATTGGGGCAAAACTTTTTGAAAGATGACACGCTCATTGCGCGCATCGTTGATCTTGCCAACATTCTCCCGACAGATGCCGTGTTGGAAATTGGTCCAGGGCAGGGTATTTTGACCGCACTTTTGGCAAAACGGGCACAAAAAGTTGTGGCGATCGAATTGGATGATCGCCTTATTCCCATTCTCGCAAAGCGTTTTGCAAACAATGCTCATGTCACAATCATTCATGATGATGTGCTAAAAACAGATTTTTCCACATTGTCCGCAGAGCATGCGCTTCCATGCACACAATATAAAATTGTCGCTAATATTCCATATTACATCACCGCTCCTCTTATTCGCTTTTTTCTTGAACAGCCGTGCCCGCCAGCATCCATGACCCTCATGGTGCAAAAAGAAGTTGCACAGCGCTTATGCGCAAAACCCGGCGCCATGAGCATTTTGGCGATTGCGGCACAATATTACGCAGATGTCACATATGGTTTTCTTGTCCCGCGTGATCATTTTGATCCAGTGCCTGCCGTAGACAGCGCGGTGATCCACTTAAACATTCGTCATGCCACATCTGATGCAATCACGTTAGACACAAAAGACTTTTTTCGTGTCGTAAAGATGGGTTTTAGTGCAAAACGAAAAACTCTTTGCAACAATCTGGCAAATGGTTTGCATCGGGAGAAGGGTGATATTGATACTATTCTAAAAAATGTTGGTTTGCGAGAAGGGGTGCGTGCGCAAGAATTATCTGTTGATGATTGGAAAATTCTCACGCAAAAACTCTCTCTAGGAAAATAGGGACACGGCGAGAATAACACCATATAACGCAACAATAACAAAAACTGTTGCAACGCTATTATGTGCATTGAAAATGAATTTTTTGTCACGCACACCAACAAGTGTCCAAAAACACAATGCGCCCGCCAATAGAGCCGGCCACAGCATCGCGAGATCATTGAATGCAAACACACTGAGTCCAAAAGAAATAAAGATGCCGGACGCGATCAACAATCTACCAACCTTTTCTCCAAAAATTACCGGCAACGTATAGATGTGATTTTTTTTGTCACCCGCAATGTCTTTAATGTCCTTGATCGGAAGGGAGATCGTATATGCAACAATAAGAAGCAGTCCAATGTGTACAGGAAAATTATGTAACGAATGCTCGCGCGCTACGATGCTATATGCCATGATCACAATGCCAAAGAGGGCAATTGCCGCAACAAGTGTTGCAATAAGCGGAAATCTCTTGAGTCGGAGTGGGGGCATGCTATAAAGATAGGACAATGCATGATAAAAAATGATTAAAATCGCCGCGTGATAACTGACAAATGCAACCATAATGACTGATATGATGCCCAAAGCAATACCGATATGATTATACACACGCGCAGAAATTATACGCGTAACCAATGGACGTGTCGGATTGCTGATCTTATCGATCTCAATATCCACAATATCATTGAATATCACGGTACTGTACCACGCAATTACGACAGCAACCGTCAATATACCGATTGCCAAAAGAGAGAAGGGGTTTGGCATAAATACGCCATCACCAAAAATAAGCGCCAGACCAATACCAATGCCCACGAGGCCGATGTGAAAAAGCGATTGGATCGGACGAATATTTTTTAAAAAAGCGATAAAAATATCTTTTTTTATTCTATAGAAGATCGCTGCCGTAAGAAATGTGGCAAAAATACTATATACAAGTGTCATCTTAACAAGAATTGCATTGAGAGGATTTGTGATCGGATTATTTAAAATGTTTGTCGGAGAAGCGATAAATCCGGCAACTGATGCACTTGTTATTGCAAAATGCGCATCGGCAAACATGATCGTAAGAAGCGAGGGTAATGCGCTAAAAAAGAAAAATATGATGTATGTGACAAA